>NZ_CP135162.1:2127500-2285000 GCF_001940165.2 Roseburia sp. 831b
TTCGCCTCAACGTTTTAAAATAAGGAGCAGAAAATGGAACTTTGGTTTAGTGAATTGCACACCCCGGATGTAAAACTCAGCATCCGTGTGGAAAAACAACTTTTTTCCAAGGAAAGTGATTATCAGCGAATTGACGTTTTTGACAGTCGGGAGTTTGGCCGTATCCTTGCTTTGGATGGAAATATTATGTTAACCGAACGTGACGAATTTATCTACAATGAAATGATTGTACATGTCCCGATGTCCGTTCACCAGAATGCGAAACGTGTCCTTGTCATCGGTGCCGGGGACGGCGGTGTTGTAAAAGAGCTGACCCGCTACGAACGCATCGAACACATTGACCTTGTTGAGATGGACCCTATGGTTGTGGAGGTCTGCCGCCGGTACTTACCGGGAAATGCCTGCCAGCTCGACGATGAGCGCGTCCATATTCATTTTGAAAATGCCTTAAAATTCATGCGTTACCGTGAAAATGAATACGACCTTATCATCGTCGATTCCAACGACCCTTATGGCCCGTCCGAAGGATTTTTCACAAAAGAATTCTACGGAACCTGTTACAAAGCGCTTCACGAGGATGGCATTATGGTAAACCAGCAGGGAAGTCCTTTTTACAAACAGGATGCCGATGCCATGCAGCGCAGTCACAAACGAATCGCAAATACGTTTCCCATCAGCCGCGTCTACCAGGCACATATTCCGACCTATGCGGCCGGTTACTGGCTTTTTGGATTTGCCAGCAAAAAATACCATCCCATCGATTATTTAGACGGGGAAGCATGGAATCACCTGCACTTAAGAACCCGTTATTACACCACGCGTCTTCATAAGGGTGCCTTCTATTTACCTGCATTCTTAGAAGAAATGCTAATGGAAGTGGAATAGAAAGGAGTCCTATGAACAAAAACATTGAAACCTTTATCGGATGTGATGCCGAATATGAGGATGCATCCCTCGTCTTATTCGGTGCTCCGTTTGACAGCACGACAAGCTACCGCCCCGGCGCACGGTTTGGTTCTTCCGCCATTCGCCACGAAAGCTATGGTTTAGAAACCTACAGTCCTTATCAGGATGAAGATTTAGAGGACTACTCTATTTTTGACAGCGGGGATTTAGAGCTTTGCTTTGGTTCTTCTAAGGCAGCTCTCTCGGATATCGAAGCACGCGCATCCGAGATTTTATCCGATGGAAAACTTCCGCTTTTGCTTGGCGGAGAACATCTTGTCACCTTAGGTGCCGTCCGTGCTGCCCTGCAAAAATATCCAGATTTACATATCGTGCACTTTGATGCACACACGGATTTGCGCGATGATTACCTTGGTGCCACGCTCAGCCATGCATGCGTCATCCGCCGCTGCCACGACCTCATCGGGGATGGGAAAATCCATCAATTCTGTATCCGAAGCGGAGAACGGGAAGAATTTCGTTTTGCAAAAGAGCACACGGACCTTCATAAATTCAATTTTGAAGGATTAGAGGAATCGCTTCACGCCATCGGTGACGCACCGGTCTATTTTACCATCGATTTAGACTGCCTTGACCCAAGTGCATTTCCGGGAACCGGAACCCCGGAGGCTGGCGGCGTCAGCTTTTTAGAATTATTATCAGCAATCGAACTTGTTGCAAAATCAAATGTAGTTGCAATGGATTTGAATGAATTAAGTCCAATGCTTGATGCGAGCGGTGCAAGTACGGCACTCGCGTGCAAGGTCACAAGAGAGCTGATGCTTTCCGTTTTAAAAAACAAAAAATAAGCGGTACATTTCTAAGAATTGAAATGTGCATGCCCTAAAAAAATACATGGTACATTTCTGAAAGTTGAAATGTGCATGCCTTGAAAAATAAAAAGAAAACGTACACTTTTGGTACGAATTGGAGGAGAAAATGAGTAGAGTTTTAGTTATCGGCTGCGGTGGTGTTGCTTCCGTTGCCATTCAAAAATGTTGTCAGGTGAGCGAAGTATTCACCGAAATCTGTATTGCAAGCCGCACGAAATCCAAATGTGACGCACTTGCTGCAAAGTTAGAGGGCAAAACTGCCACCAAAATTACGACTGCCCAGGTCGATGCTGACAAGGTAGAGGAAGTGATTGCCTTAATCAACGCTTACAAACCGGAACTTGTCATGAACATCGCCCTGCCTTATCAGGACCTTACCATCATGGACGCCTGCCTTGCCTGCGGCGTCAACTATATGGATACTGCAAACTATGAACCGGAAGACATTGAAGACCCGGAATGGAAAGCCATCTATGAAAAACGCTGCAAAGAGGAAGGTTTTTCTGCTTACTTCGACTACTCCTGGCAGTGGGCATACCGCAAGAAATTTGAGGAGGCCGGCTTAACTGCTCTTCTCGGTTCCGGATTTGACCCTGGTGTCACACAGGCTTACTGTGCGTATGCTTTAAAACATGAATTTGACCAGATTGACACCATCGACATCTTGGACTGCAACGGCGGCGACCACGGTTATCCGTTTGCCACAAACTTCAACCCGGAGATCAACCTTCGTGAAGTATCCGCTCCGGGAAGCTACTGGGAAAACGGCCACTGGGTTGAGATTCCTGCCATGAGCATCAAACGTGAATACAACTTTGACCAGGTCGGAGACAAAGATATGTACTTGCTCCACCATGAAGAAATCGAATCTTTAGCCAACACCATCCCCGGCGTCAAAAGAATCCGCTTTTTCATGACCTTTGGACAAAGCTACTTAACCCATATGAAATGTTTGGAAAACGTTGGCATGCTTTCCACAACTCCTATCGAGTACGAAGGAAAAGAAATCGTTCCTATTCAGTTTTTAAAAGCATTATTGCCAGACCCTGCAAGCCTTGGTCCACGTACCGTCGGCAAAACCAATATTGGCTGCATCTTTACCGGAACCAAAGATGGAAAACCAAAAACTTACTATATTTATAATGTATGTGACCATCAAGAGTGCTACAAAGAGGTAGGCTCCCAGGCAATCTCCTATACCACCGGCGTACCAGCCATGTGCGGCGCCCTCATGCTTTTAACCGGAAAATGGAACAAACCTGGTGTTTATACGGTTGAGGAATTTGACCCAGATCCATATATTGCAGCATTGGATCAGTATGGACTTCCACATCAGGAGAATTTTGCACCGAAACTGGTGGACTAATTTCGGATGATGCAAAATGCATGCAGGATTTTGTGCGACATGAATCGTATTCGGGAAACCACCGCAGGCACGCTCCCGCTACTTGTCGCTCGTAGCGGTACATAAGGTGCTAGAATACAGCACCTAAGTACCGACGGCTCCAAAGTACCTGCTTGTGGTCTTCCCGAATACGATTCATCTCAATAAAGGTTGTGAGCATTTTGCTTATTAGAAATTGAATCTACGGTTTTTATACCCACTGATTTGTGGCATTTTGCATATTAAAATTTAGTCACTTTTTATGTCATGATTCGGAAGTCAAAAGGTAACTCACAATTTTCCTTTTGGTAAATTGTAAACTGCTTTTTTACACCAAAATCATGTTATTTTACAGTTAGATTTAATTAGGATGTTTGACTTTGGAAAGGTTTTTGTAATGAAACGAGAGGAAATGATTTTGAGACACACTTCTCTTCCTACGCCCTGTTATCTTTTGGATGAGGCGAAGTTGATGGAGAATGGGAGAATTTTAAAAGAGGTGCAGGAGCATACGGGATGTAAGATTTTACTTGCGCAGAAGGCTTTTTCAAACTATGACTTGTATCCTATGTTAGAGCCTTATCTTGCCGGAACGGAGGCAAGTGGGCTATATGAAGCGCGCCTTGGTTTCGAGGAAATGCCGGATAAAGAATGTCATGTCTTTTGTGCTGCCTACCGCGAGGACGAATTTGAGGAACTTTTAAACTATGCGGATCATATTGTCTTTAATAGCCCCGGACAGTTGAAAAAATTTGGTGCCCGTGCCAAAACAGCCGGAAAAGAGATTGGACTTCGCATCAATCCAGAATGTTCCACGCAGGATGGACACGCCATCTACGACCCCTGTGCACCGGGAAGCCGTCTTGGCACAACCCTGGCTCAATGGAATGCTTTGATGACACCGGAGCTCATTGCAATGCTCGACGGTCTTCATTTCCATACACTCTGTGAACAAAACTCCGATGATTTAGAGACAACCTTATCCACATTTGAAAAAAATTTTGGCTTTGTTTTGCACAAGATGAAGTGGTTAAATATAGGCGGTGGACATCATATCACACGTGCCGATTATGATATTGCACGTTTAGAACGCTGTATTACAAAAATGCGGGATACCTACCAGTTACAGATTTATTTAGAACCGGGAGAGGCCGTTGCACTCAATGCAGGTTATCTTTGTACCAGTGTACTTGATATTCTGCAAAATGGCGATATTTCTTTGGCTATTTTAGATATGTCACCTGCCTGCCACACCCCAGATGTCATTGAGATGCCATATCGGCCACCACTTTTTGGTTCCCTGCCGGAGGAAGAAAACGATTTTTCCGGTGCAAAACCGGATTGCTTCACCTACCGCCTGGGAGGCCCGACCTGTCTGTCCGGTGATGTTGTAGGCGATTACAGTTTTAAGACACCTCTATCAATTGGCGACCGGCTTCTATTTCAGGACATGGCAATCTATTCCACCTGCAAAAATAATACCTTCAACGGCATGCCTCTTCCAGATATCTGGGTGCTTCATGCAGATGGTTCTTATGAGCAGCTGACACACTTTGGCTATGATGATTTTAAATATCGTTTAGGAAAAAGACGGCGATAATTCCTATGTCTGATGTTTTGGAATCTTTTTCATAGAATTATGATTGATTTTTTGAAAGAACTTGTTTGTTCTTAAAATAGAATCCTAGATAAGCATCTACTAAAATAGATATTTGTAGGAAAATTGACTGGAACCGCAATAACATGAGGAATCTGCAAAATTTCTCACGTTATTGCGGATTTGTTATGCTTATACCAACGCTTTCGCTGTTTCTATCTGTGCTTCAAAGCCCTGCATACTTTCTGCTTGTAATGCAAGCTTCATCCAGGAATCCAGCACCTCTAGCTCTCGCTGATTTTGGATACTTTCCTTAAGTTTAGACGATACGTTTCCCTTCTGTGATAAAATTAACAATAATGCTTCCTGTTTTGCCTCGGCTTTTCCTTCTGCCATTCCCTCTTTCTTGCGCTCTTCGAGCAACTCTTCAAAATACATATAACTCGCCTCCAACTCTCTCCATTCCTTTAGTTGTTTTACCTTGTTATGTATCTTTTCTACAGCTTTATCCTCAATACTTGCCACATACTCGTCCGTGCTTTCCTCAACATATTTTAGAAAATGGATTAGTTCTTTTGGTACTTCATCTGCATTTTTCCCCTTTGTACTCAGGAAAATCTTTGTCGTTCCATCGTTCAGCTTTAAATCTCTCTCCAGACATTTCTGCTCAAACGTGTAACGATACAGCCCATACCCAAATGGGTCAAATGCACAGATAAAAATAACGTAACTTGGCTTTAAATCATTAAAATCTTCTCCCGGTTTTAATGACATCACATCCATTTCCGCCTGATGATACCGGCTCCTTTTCGCGATATTCTTCTCATCGGAATTCTGCATCTCAATGTTATACATAACCTGCATCTCATCACTTGCATAGATGTCAAGCCGAATGCTGCGAAAATCAGAACTAAACAGCAACGAATGTTCTGCGTGGACTTTTACTTTTGAAATTGGAAATCCTAAAATAATTTCTAAAACCTGCTGGCAGGTTTCCTCATCTTCTAAGGCAGCTGCAAAAAGAAAGGCATTACTTAAATCTAACTCTTTAAATGGTTTTTTCATAGGTTTCTCTCCTGTTCTGTTTGTGCAGACACAGGATATCGCCGTCACCTTTTTTGCAAAGACGCATCTTTTCATCGTCTTTGTCTTGATTATAGTATCCAGCAACTAAAACTGCAAGCAGTTCCTTCTTTTTACAACTTCTTTTAATTCTTTTTCAGACGCCCGCATGGTATAAGACATCAGACAGGCTCCGTCTGCACCAGCGAAAAATACACGCTCTAGATTTTCCAGTGCAATACCGCCCAGTGCATAGACTGGCATAGCAGCCTGCTTGCAAATTGTCTCAAGAAAAGGAATCCCTCTCGCCGGAAGATTTTTCTTACATTCTGTCGGAAAAACGTGGCTTGCCGTAATATACATGTGATTTACGTGCAATCTTTCCTGCAAGCCCTTTACTTTTTGCAGCTCCTCCGCCGAATGAATGGAGCCTCCTACTTCATAAAAATTGTGAAGTTCTTCACAATCTTCTGGAAGTTGCGATTCTTTTTTCCCCAGATAACCCTGCTGCATCCATGCCAAAATCGCGCCTTCCTTTTCCCAAAGCAGCGGTAACGGCAGATGTATACTTTTCACCTGAAGTTTAACTGCAGCTTCAAGGAAAGAATGAAGGGTACAAATCGTCTCGTAGGGTTCTAATGCACGCATCACCTGCTCCGCCAAAGCCTGGTATGCATCAGGTGTTAAATCTTTTTCTCTTAAAATAATCCGGTCAAATCCAGCGTCCGCAATTCTTTTTATCTGGTCTAGGAAGTCGTTCTCGCAGAGTTTTCGATTCGTAATTGCAATCAGTTCCTTCATTTTGTCTCCATTCTATTGGTGTGCATTATACATAGATGTAATCGCTCATAACCGGCTGCAATCCAAGGTTCTCAATTGCCTCATACACTTCTTTTACGCTTCTGCCATCGGAAATTTCAAACTGCTCATCGCCTTTTGCATCTTCCTCGTCAAGATGTTCTCCGATTCCAACCGAAACACCGGCGGAGATTTTTGTGGCTGCAATGTCGATGAAGGCATCCCTCACACGTGCACATTCTCTCGTCGAAATTGTGATGCTCGCATATGGCAGGAAAATACGATACGCCGTAACAACCTGCAAAAGCTGTGCCTCATGAACGTCCATCGGATTAATTTTGTCATTGTTAATAATCGGACGAAGTCTCGGACAGGAGATTGCAATCTCTGCGTGCGGATATTTTTTCTGAAGCAGACTTGCATGATAGCCGACCGCCAATGCATCTTTCCGAAAATCGTCCAATCCTAACAGCGCTGCAAATCCAACACCACGCATACCACCTTTTAATGCACGTTCCTGTGCATTGAGACGGTATGGGAAAATTCGTTTATGTCCGGCAAGATGAAGTGTCTCATATTTATCAGAATTGTAGGTCTCCTGGAATACCGTCACATAATCAGCTCCACACTCATGCAGATAGGCATACTCATCGGAATTCATCGGATAGACTTCCAGACCAATCACTTTGAAATATTTTCGTGCAATTTTACAGGCTTCTCCAATGTACTTCACATCTGACTTTGCACGGCTCTCCCCTGTTAAAATCAAGATTTCCTGCAAACCTGATTTTGCGATATATGCCATCTCTTCTTCAATCTGCTCATAATTTAAGCAGGCACGATGAATCTTATTGTGGCAATTGAATCCACAATAGATACAATAGTTTTCGCAATAATTTGCAATATATAATGGTGTAAACATCATCACGGAATTTCCGAAATGTTTCTGTTTTTCTAATTTTGCACGCTGCGCCATCTCCTCTAAATGTGGCAATGCAGCCGGAGAAAGCAATGCCTTATAATCCTCTAACGTACATGTCTCATGCGAAAGTGCACGTCTGACATCCGCATCGGTGTATTTGTCATAATCATACGCTTCCATCTCACGGATTACTTTTTCCTGCACCTCTGACTCTAACGCCTCCATGCCCGGAAGATACGTCATATGGTCAATTCTATTTTCTTTTAAATGCTCCCGAATCTCATCGTTCAAGATACTCTCATTTATTTTTTCACTCATGTCTACTCTTCTTTCTTTTATATCGTTGCTGGTAAAATCCGAATATGAAAAAGGCTGTCCAAAAAGTATCAGAATAGACATATAAATAGAATACTGAAAATTACTGTAAAAGTTTTATCAAAATGATTTCACAACAAAATTTTGGAATCTTCTATTTATAAAGTCTTTTTTAATTGTATTCAGCCTTTTTTCACATCCGAATTGTCCTTTTTACTCGCGAAGAAATCCCGTCAATGGAGAGGATGCCTCTGCTCCTTTTTCACGGACACGTCCTAACCCTGCCAGATAAGCGCTTCTTCCTGCCTCAATTGCTTTGCGGAATGCTTCTGCCATTGCCGGAATGTCTCCTGCAGTTGCAATTGCGGTGTTTGCCATAACGGCTGCTGTTCCCATTTCCATCGCCTCACACGCCTGTGACGGACGTCCGATTCCGGCATCCACGATAATTGGCAAATCAATTTCATCGACAAGAATCTGGATAAATTCTTTGGTGCAAAGACCTTTGTTCGATCCGATTGGTGCGGCAAGCGGCATGATGCTGGCTGCTCCTGCATTCTGTAAATCTCTTGCGACATTCAAATCCGGGTACATATACGGCATGACGACAAATCCTTCTTTTGCAAGAATTTCGGTTGCCTTGATGGTTTCCTGGTTATCCGGGAGTAAATATTTAGAGTCGCGCATGATTTCAATTTTTACAAAATCACTTCCGCAGACTTCTCTTGCCAGTCTTGCAATTCGGACTGCTTCCTCGGCATTTCTTGCCCCGGATGTATTTGGCAATAATGTAACATCCTTTGGCATATAGTCCATGATATTTGCCGTTCCCTGGTTTGCTCTTCGAAGTGCGAGCGTGATAATCTGCGCACCGGCCTGCTCCACTGCAGCCTGAATCAAATCCAGTGAATATTTTCCAGAACCTAAAATAAAACGTGATGTGAACTCATGTCCACCAATTACTAATTTGTCTTGATTACTCATTTTTCTATCTCCTTTATACCTCGTTCTCTCCAAGCAGCAGTCGAATTACCATATTTGCCTCATGTCCGGCGCAAATGCTGACGCGCGGTGCCATAAGACTCTGTCCGCTTTCTAATCCATTTACGCCATCCCCGCATAAGTAAAAGCGTTTATTTAACTGACGGGTTTTTATGGCATTGCTGCTGTGATATCCAGCCATTCCACTGCCGGACAACAGAATTTTTTCTTCTTTAAAACTGGAAAAAAATGCGTCCACTAACATTGCCTTCTCTTTTGCCTGGTCAAATGCCTCACAGACAATGTCCTCCTCACGGAAAAGTTCCGACACGTTATCTGCCTCCACACGGACGCAGTCTAGTTTTAATTGTACAAACGGGTTAATATCCCGGATAATCTGTGCAAGTGCTTCTGTTTTCTTTCTTCCAATGTCCCGGATGCGGTACTGCTGCCGATTCAGATTGCTGATATCCACAACATCAAAATCAATCAGGTGAAGGGTTCCCACACCTGCCCTCGCAAGTGCTACCGCAATGTTAGACCCAAGCCCGCCAAGCCCTGCTATTGCAACTTTTCCCTGCAAAAGTTTATCCTGTACTTCCTTCGTATGGCGCTCGCAAAGGCTTGCATACATCTCTTCCCAGGTTAATTTTTCGCCTTGCATCAGCCGCCTCCCACAAAGGACACTACTTCTAATTTATCATTCGGCGCAATCACATATCCCTCATACTCTGCTTTCGGGATAATTGCTTCGTTTACTTCGACAGCAATCTGCTCCTTCTTATAGCCCTCCCGCTCAATCAACTGCAGGATGGTGATGTTTTCCTCATATTCTTTTTCTTTTCCGTTAACCCAAACGAACATAAATCCTTCCTTTCCCCGATAACCCAGAGTTCGTTACATCGAACAAAACTTCATTCATTTGCTTTCGCTGTATACAACCAAACTTCATTCATTTATTTTCGTTGTATACAACCAAACTTCATTCATTTATTTTCGCTGTATACGACTTTCATGTAGCTTTTTTATAATTTTATAAATCGTTGCACTTGGTATCTGCTATTCTATAACTCTTTTCTGTGACTTTGGAAATGAATTAGATTTTCTTAATATATCTGTCTACGCCCAGCAATGTTCTGCCATGGATGGCAGAACAAATTCGAACGAACCACGGACGGTTCGTTTCGAATGTTTGCGTCACCTCTTATCACACTAAATCAGATATATTTAGAAATTCTTATTCATGTACAACGGAGCAAAAAGAATTATAGAATAGCAGATACCAAATTCAATGAAATTCATAAAAATCCATAAAAAAAGGTTCATGAAAGAACATACCCGCGGTGGTATGCCCCTTCATGAACCATAAGTTCACTCTGTGTTATCTATATTTTGTTTCCAAATAGAAATTATAACAGATTGATTTCAAATTGCAAGCTTTTTATGCTTTTGGTCCTGCTGCAACTAATGCTTTACCAGCATCGTTTCCTTCGTATTTTGCGAAGTTCTTCACGAATCTGGATGCAAGATCTTTTGCTTTTGTTTCCCATTCTGTAGGATCTGCGTATGTATCACGAGGATCTAAGATACCGGAATCTACGCCTGGAAGTTCTGTTGGAACTTCGAAATCAAACATAGGAATCTTCTTGGTAGGAGCGTCTAAGATTGCGCCGCTTAAGATGGCATCGATGATACCACGGGTATCTTTGATGGAGATACGTTTTCCAGTTCCGTTCCATCCTGTATTTACTAAGTAAGCTTTTGCTCCACTCTTCTGCATTTTCTTAACGAGTTCTTCTGCATATTTAGTAGGATGTAACTCTAAGAATGCCTGTCCAAAGCAAGCAGAGAAAGTAGGGGTAGGCTCTGTGATTCCACGCTCTGTACCAGCTAATTTTGCTGTAAAGCCAGATAAGAAATAGTACTGTGTCTGTTCTGGAGTTAAGATGGAAACTGGAGGAAGTACACCAAATGCATCTGCGGATAAGAAGATTACGTTCTTAGCTGCTGGAGCAGAGGAAATTGGACGTACAATATTCTGAATGTGATCGATTGGATAAGATACACGTGTATTCTCTGTCACGCTCTTATCTGCGAAATCAATCTTACCGTTTGCATCAAGAGTAACGTTCTCAAGAAGTGCGTTACGTTTGATTGCATTGTAGATATCCGGCTCAGATTCTTTATCCAGGTTGATAACTTTTGCGTAGCATCCACCTTCGAAGTTGAATACACCATTGTCATCCCAACCGTGCTCATCATCACCGATTAAGAGACGTTTTGGATCGGTAGAAAGCGTTGTTTTACCTGTACCGGAAAGACCGAAGAAGATTGCTGTATTCTCACCGTTCTTGTCTGTGTTTGCAGAACAGTGCATAGAAGCAATACCTTTTAATGGAAGGTAGTAGTTCATCATGGAGAACATACCTTTCTTCATCTCACCGCCGTACCATGTATTGATGATAACCTGCTCGCGGCTTGTGATGTTGAATGCAACACATGTCTCAGAGTTAAGACCTAATTCTTTGTAGTTCTCAACTTTTGCTTTAGAAGCATTGTAAACAACGAAATCTGGCTCGAAGTTCTCTAATTCTTCTGCTGTAGGTTTGATGAACATGTTTGTTACAAAGTGTGCCTGCCATGCTACTTCTACGATGAAACGAATTGCCATACGTGTATCTTTGTTTGCACCACAGAATGCATCTACTACGAATAATCTCTTATTGGAAAGCTCTTTCTTTGCGATATCCTTTACAGCGCTCCAAGCTTCCTGTGTCATTGGATGGTTGTCATTCTTATACTCATCAGATGTCCACCATACAGTGTCTTTTGAGTTCTCATCTACTACGATAAATTTATCTTTTGGAGAACGTCCTGTGTAAATACCAGTCATAACGTTGACTGCGCCCAATTCACTTTCCTGACCTTTTTCGTAACCGTCAAGTCCTGATTTGGTTTCCTCTTCATACAGTACATCATAAGAAGGATTGTATACGATTTCTGTTGTTCCGGAAATACCATACTTGCTTAAATCAATTTTTGCCATCTTACATTAACCTCTTTTCTTTAATAGTAGTGAATCTGATTCCCGCTTGCGAGCGTAGGTAACAATTTCATTCGTCACTAGCTTACCACTTCACCTAGATAACATTATACACAACTATCGCTCATTTGACAGTCAAATCTTGAAAATTTTTTCATTTTTTGTAAATTTTTTTCGTTTTTCTTTCTTTTGTGACAAAAGTACTATATTTTCAAGTCATTCTATATGCAAAAGTTATGCCCGCAAAATCCGGTACGCCTGCTCTAGCCTTTTTTCAAACTGTGAATAAAAGTCTGCCTGCATATCATACGGTTTCAGATAAAAATTATGGAGTAAAAACATATTCAGCGTTTTTACAAGCTCCTCATCCTGCTGTGCTGCTATCACCGCCTGTGCTTCCTTGCGAAGTCTGTACCATGCCATTGCAAATGCTTCATACCTGGTCCGATCTGGAATGTTCAGCCATTTTCCTACTTTTACCTTCGAGCAATTCTGTTTTTCACATTCGCCTGTCTGCAAAATATAGCTTACTTTTCCATCTTCATAAATCCTTCCTAATGGAAAAAGCCTGCATATCCCCGGCCGGAACGCATGAATCTTGCAGCGCCCCTCCTGGTTTAAAAAAACGCATGCCCCATCCGTCTTTAAATGTGGCAGAATCATTCCCTCTTCCACACCAAGTGCTATCTCCTTCGAAAGAAGTGTCTCAAACTCCTTTTCCAATCCTTTTGTCAGGAAAAAAGCATCATACGGGTCAACTTTTACCGTATCTGCCATATCCCTGCAACAGGAAGAACAGCCCGCGCAGTCGTTACAACTTACCCGTACCATATCATTCCAGCCATATATTTTTCCATCCGAGATTTCTGCTAAATCCCTCTGCATATTTCTTCCTACCTTTTCTAAATCATTCCTGCCCACTGACAGTTTCTTCTATTATAATTGCAAACTTTTTCACGGTCAACCGCTAGCCAATTCTCGCAGAGCATTTTTACACTATTGGAACAAAATTGGCTTGTCATTGTGTAATTTGCCAGTAGGAAAACTGTAAGCAACCCTTTGACACCCGAATCCTATTACATAAAGAAAAAAGGGAGTGTGAAAAATTTCACACTCCCAAATTGCTACCTATTCTTAGTCTTCAAAAGGAATAACAGCTCCATCGTATTTTTCATTGATGAAATTCTTGATTTCGTCTGATTTTAATACGTTAACAAGTGCTTTGATTCCTTCGTTGTTCTCATTTCCTTCTTTTACGGCAATGACATTTACATAAGTTTTTGCTGCTTCGGAATCAGATTTTTCATAAGCAAGCGCATCTTTTCCAACAGAGAAACCAGCCTCTAATGCATAGTTACCATTTAAAACTGCGTAGGAAACTTCGCCAAGTACGTGAGGAATCTGTGCTGCTTCTAACTCTTCAATCTTGATATTGTAAGGATTTTCTGCGATATCGTTCACAGTTGCCTCTAATCCTGCGCCATCTTTTAATTTGATGATGTCGTTATCCTGTAACAGTAAAAGTGCACGTGCTTCGTTTGTTGTATCGTTTGGAACTGCAATAACATCGCCATCTGCGATATCAGCAAGATCTGTCTTTGTTCCTGGGTAGATTCCAAATGGTTCGTAGTGAATACCACCGGCATTTACAAGGTGTGTTCCTTTTTCTTCATTGAAGCTATCCAAATATGGGATGTGCTGGAAGTAGTTTGCATCAAATTCGCCGCTCTCTACGACTTCATTTGGCTGTACATAGTCATCAAACACTTTTATCTCTAAGTCCCATCCCTCTTTTGCCAAGATGTCTTTTGCTTCTTCTAAGATTTCTGCATGAGGAGTTGCGGATGCTGCAACCTTAATCACTTTGTTTTCTGTGGTCTCGGATGCTGTTTCTGTTGCTGCAACATCGTTTGTGCTGTTGTCTGCTGCTGTGCTGTTATCTTTTGCACTGCTTCCGCATCCTGCTAATACTCCAACTGCTAATACTCCTGCTACAATACTTGATAATACTTTCTTTTTCATAATTATAATCCGCCTTTCTGCGAAAGGCACCAATGCGTCATGAAACACTTTGGCTAACTTCCGCTTTTCTAATTTATATTCCTTCTGATATTATTTACCTATAAGACTGACACACTACAGAACACGTGGAGGTGAGTGGCGGGGCTGTATAGCGGCGACCTCGTATAATTATTTGTTGTCGGTCATCCGTTAAGGCATCAATGATTGGCGCATAACGTAGCCCGTAAACTTATCTCTTCCAAAGTCGACTCGATTTTGCCGGATGACCAGTCACTGTCAGTTTTATAACGCTAAATCATCAGGAGGTACTTTTATTGTCGTTTAAAATTCTCAAAAATAACTGTTGTGGTCTTGACGTCCACAAAACCTGGATCTATGCCTGTATCGGCATAACTGATTCCCTGAAACGTACCGAGTATAAAGAAGCCCGCTTTTCTTCCTTTACCAAAGGTCTGCAGGAGCTGTGTGACTGGCTTTCCAAATACAACTGTACGGATGTCTGCATGGAATCTACCGGTAAGTACTGGATCCCTGTTTTTAATGTTCTGGAGAAGAATAACATCTGGGTTACTCTTTCCCACCCCAAATATACCAAACCGCAAAAAGGCAACAAGACTGACCGCAAGGATGCTAAATGGATTTGTGACCTATATATGTGTGGAATGGTAAAACCTTCCTTTATTCCACCGGCTGACATCCGTGAATTAAGAGATTTAGTAAGATACCGTTTCAAACTCACTTGTATGATCACCGGTGAGAAGAATCGTGCTCATAACTGTCTTACTGTTTCTAACTTAAAACTGGATGATGTCTTTTCTGATATATTTGGTAAATCCTCCCGTTCCATTACGGAACAGATTTTACAACACCCTGGGGAAACATTTGATGTGTCACCTTTTGTGGATAGCAGATGTAAGACTCCTACCGAAGAAATACAAGCTGCTGTTGATGGTGCCATATCCAAACAACAAGCTGTAAAGCTCAGACAATGTTTAAATCACATTGATGAATTAGAAATGCACAAAGTAGAAATAGAACGGGAAATCTTTCGTCTCAGTGATAAGTATGAAAGCATTCTCAATCTTATACGAACCGTACCTGGATTCGATAAGACCCCAATGACTGCTATTCAGGTGCTTTCTGAAATCGGAGGTGATATGTCTGTCTTCCCCACAGCTAAAAACCTCATATCATGGGCTGGATGTTGTCCCCGTAATGATCAAAGCAATCATAAAATCAAATCCACTAGGATTTCCCGTGCTGGTTCTTATTTTAAACCAGTTTTGGTGCAAGTTGCAAATGCTTTAATCAAATCCAAGAAACACCCAGAATTTACAAACCGTTATCGACGTATAAAAGCACGTCGTGGTCACAAGAAAGCTATCATTGCCATCTGTCGTATGATCCTGACCGCTATCTGGCACATACTCACAGATCTAAAACCATATACGCCTGAAGGTTTTCTTGAATCGCGACCTGTGAATAAATCCAAAGTATTGACTACTTCACAGGCACTTAATTTAATGAAGCAGCGAGGCTACATTATCAAAGATGATGTTGTTCCTGTTACCTGATTAGGTGTTGTGTATATATTCAATTTTTAAAACCGACTGCTTAGGCGGTTTATTTGCTATGCTCTTTATTTTTAGGCTGTCCTCTACTTGTTTGTTTCAAACTTTTTCTCTCCTTCTTTTTTGTTATGTAAACCTCTTTTGTAGATGTTTCTCGAAATCATTTTTTCGTAGAATAAAAGCTTTTGCTTTCTGTCTGGCTATTTTCTTCGGTCAAACTTTGTTGCGACCTTCATTCCGATTGTCTGGAAAATCTGAACCAGCGCAACCAGTAATACTACGCAGACAATCATGATATCTGCTTCATAACGATAATATCCGTATCGGATTGCAATATCGCCGAGTCCGCCACCGCCGACAACTCCTGCCATGGAGGAATATCCAAAAATCGTTGCAAATGCAATCGTAACGCCTGTAATCAGAGAGGTTCTTGCTTCTACTAAAAGAACCTTGGTAATGATTGCAAAATTTCCGGCTCCCATGGATCTTGCTGCCTCAATGACACCTGCATCCACCTCTTTGATGGAGGATTCTACCATTCTTGCAATAAACGGTGCTGCCGCAATTACCAATGGCACGATGGTTGCTGTGGAACCATAACTTTTTCCAACCACAAATCTGGTAAATGGAATCAAAAGCATCAGTAAAATCAAAAACGGAATACTTCTGACAATATTTGCGATAAAGTCCAAAATCTTGTATACAACCGCGTTTGGCCGGATTCCTTCTTTATCCGTTACCGCTAAGACAATTCCCATTGGAAGTCCTAACACATAACCCACTAAGGTAGAGACCAAGGACATATAGAGTGTCTCCCCGATTCCTTGTATCAGCATTGTTACAACTTCGCTACTCCACATCGTCGGTCACCTCCTCAATCTCTAATCCTTTATCTAACAGATATTGCTCCATGTCCTGTAACAGTGCCTGATCTGCGGACAGTCCAAGAATCATTTCGCCTTTTGCAACACCATTCACATTTTTGGTATCTGCTTTTAAAATGTTAACCGGTATTCCAAATTTTAAAACCATGTTCGCAACTACCGGCTCAAATGCGGAATTCTCTGAGAATACGATTCGAAGCTTTTTATCTCCTTTTAAAAGTTCCTGCTGTCTTTCCTCTCCATTCCAGGAAGCCGTCTGCTGTCCTGAAATATCCTTGATAATCAGCTCTCTTGCCGCCTTTGATTTTGGATGATTGAAAATGTCTTCCACCGTTCCCTGCTCCACCAAGCATCCTTTTTCCACGATTGCAACATGGCTGCAAATCTCCCGAACCACAGCCATCTGGTGTGTGATGATGACAATGGTAATTCCAAACTTCTGGTTGATTTCCTTTAACAATTCCAGAATAGAGGATGTGGTCTGCGGATCAAGTGCGCTGGTTGCCTCATCACAAAGAAGAATCTTTGGATTCGAGGACAACGCTCTCGCAATGGCAACCCTTTGTTTCTGTCCACCGGAAAGCTGTGCCGGATATGCCTTTGCTTTTTCGGTTAAACCTACTGTCTCTAACAGTTCGTATGCTCTTTTTCTTGCTTCCTTTTTCTTAACTCCCTGTAACTGAAGTGGAAAACAGATGTTGTCAATTACATTTTTTTGCATCAGCAGATTGAAATGCTGAAAAATCATTGCAATCTCGCTTCTTTGTTTGCGAAGTTCCTTTTCACTCAAAGAGCCAAGGTCTACTCCTTCAATCAAAACTTCTCCCTCGGTCGGACGCTCCAAATAGTTAAAGCATCGAACCAGGGTACTTTTTCCAGCACCGGACATTCCAATGATTCCGTAGATATCACCTTTTTCAATCGAAAGGTTGATATCTTTCAGTGCCTCTACTTTCAACTCTTTCTGGTTAAAAACCTTCGAAAGATGTTTTACTTCGATTTCTGCCATATCGATATCTCCTAACTAAAAAAGCAGATACACACAATTGCATGCATCTGCTTCCTTCTATCTTGCAAAACTTATCAGTTCCGCTTTAAGCCGGGACAGCCAGAGGCAGGCAAAGAACGCATGCACATCATACCACAAGAGCACTCGCACATGGTGCTCATCATTTCATTCATCATGGTTGTCATCTGTCTTTTCATTTCTTTTGTCATCCTCATAGCTGACTCTCCTTTCTCTTTCTTTTCTCACACACTTTTTATTCGTGCGTGTGTTTCATTTGATAGTTGTATTATAGCAAGGCTTTCAAAAAAGTGTTAATACATGAAATTGATAGTTGGGTATAGGTAAAACCTATACTTAAAACTATTACATGACCTTTTCTTTGTATTTTTTCAGTTCTTCGATATAAAGTTCGCCTAAGTGGCTTACTTTCGCACCTTTTCGCTTGATATAGCCAATCCGCATTTTCTCCGATTCCTTTAGCGGAATTGCCAGATAATCGCTGCCGTTTAGCTCCTCACAGACAATTCCGGAACAGAGCGTGTAGGCATTTAAGCCAATCATCAGATTCAAAAGCGTTGCCCTGTCATTTGCCTTAATCAGACGTTTGTATTCGTAGGTACTTTTCATCTCCTCCGCAAGATAAAGGGAATTATTTTTTCCCTGGTCAAAGGACAGACATGGGTATTCGTCTAATTCTTCCATTGTGATAACCTTCTTTTTGGCAAGGGGATGTCCTGACCAAAGGTAAACATAGGTATCACACTGGAAAAGTTCGATGAACTCCAGACTGTTTTCTTTGATTATTTTGGTCATAACTTTCTCATTAAAGTCGTTTAGATAAAGCACACCCAGTTCACTTTTAAAATTCTTGACATTGTCAATGACATCATGGGTCATCGTCTCGTGCACCGCAAATTCGTACTGCTCCATACCGACTTTTTTTACAGTCTCGACGAAGGCTTTGACTGCAAACGTGTAATGCTGCATCGAAACACTGAACTTTTCTTTGGTCTGTTTTTCGATGTAGCGCGATTCCAGCAAACCAAACTGCTCCTTTACCTGCCTTGCATAACCTAGAAATTCTTCCCCTTCCGGTGTAATCACAATTCCCCGGTTAGAACGCAGGAAAATCTGAAAACCAATCTCTGCCTCTAATTCTTTCATCGCCTCCGATAAACTTGGCTGCGAGATAAACAACTGCTTTGCTGCCTCGTTCATGGAACCGCTGTCCGCTATCGTCAATGCGTATTTTAACTGTTGAAGTGTCATTCTTTTTCTCCGCCTTCTTTATTTCTGAAAATACCAATCCTATATATGGTAACATATCTTACCTGGTTGTTCTATTTTTTTACGAAAAAAATGCATTTACGTCAAATATTTTCTTCTCTTTTCTGCATGTCTGTAATAGAAAAACATGAGAATACTGCAAAGAATCCACCCTGCCGGATATGCAAACGCCACCGGATAAATACCTCCGATAAAATGTGCCGTCAATGCAAGGTAAATCTGGCGGAAAACAACAAACGAGCCTAACATAATAAACATCGGACCATTTGCATCCCCCGCACCACGAAGTGCTCCTGCGTGAATCTGATTGAAACAACAGCATACGTAAAACGGTGACATAAAATGAAGAAAAATTCTTCCAAAGTGAAGCACCTTCGCATCTCTCGTAAACATCATGATTGCAGGTGTTGCTGCGATATTTAAAAGAATTGTCAGCACAATCGTAACACCAAGTGATAGGTAAAGTGCCGTTTTCATTCCTTTTCCTGCACGTTTGTCATCATGCGCTCCCAGATTTTGACCTACAAATGTAGTTGCAGCAAGTGACAGGCTCTGCATCGGCAGAATCACGAACTGATCAATCTTAGAGTACGAGGTCCAGCCCGCCATACAGGAGGAACCAAAATGATTGATATAAGACTGTACAAACACATTGGAAAAAGATGTCACAGCCATCTGCAAGCCTGCCGGAATTCCGACGATACAGATTTTCTTTAAAATCTCTTTTGTCAGGCATAAATCTCCCCAATTCAGACGGTATACATCTTTTGTCTTTGTCAGAACCCATAAGACCATAATTGCAGAAATAAGCTCCGACAAAATGGTAGCGTAGGAAACTCCTTCAATTCCCATTCCAAGTCCAACTACAAAAAGCAAATCCAAAACAATATTGATGACAGAGGAAAGACACAAGAAATAAAGCGGGCGCTTCGAATCCCCAACTGCACGTAAGATTCCTGAGCCCATATTATAAACCATAAGTCCCATCAGACCTGCAAAATAAATTCTTAGATATCTCGTTGACTCCGCTACTACATCTGCCGGTGTTTTCATGAAAGATACCATAAAAGGAACCATCAGAATTCCAATCACGGTAAACAAAATTCCAAGTAAAAACGTCAGAAGAACCGTCGTGTGAATCGCCTGGTGCAATTTCTTTTCATCCTTCGCCCCAAAATAATGGGAAATCACAACGCCGGCACCGGAGGACATTCCAAGGAAAAATCCAACTAACGTGTTAATAACCGGCCCTGTCGAGCCGACTGCCGCAAGCGCCTCGCTGCTGACAAAATTTCCAACAACAATGCTGTCCACGGTATTGTATAATTGTTGAAAAAAATTTCCGATTAATAATGGTATGGAAAAGAGAACAATGTGTTTCCAGATTGTTCCGCTTGTCATATCTCTCGTATTACGCTTTTCTTCCATTTCCCACTCCTGCTAAATCCTTTTTTTACAAATATCGGCAAGACAGCACCGGTCACAGTATGGTTTCGTCCTTGCCGTACAGACGGCACGCCCATGCTCCACGAAACGATGACACAAATCATTGCCTTCTTCCAGCGGAACAATCTTACGAAGTTCCATCTCTACCTTCTTCGGGTCTTTTATCCCATCTACCAAACCAATCCGGTTTGCCAGGCGAATACAGTGTGTGTCTGTTACAATCGCCGGTTTTCCAAACACATCCCCCATAATCAGATTTGCGCTTTTTCTTCCGACACCGGGAAGTTTTAGCAAAGCATCAAAGTCGTCCGGCACATTTCCGTTATATTTTTCACAAAGCATCTTCATACAGGCACTGATATCGCGCGCCTTACTTTTTCCAAGACCACAGGGACGCACAATCTGCTCAATTTCGTCTACACCGGCTGCTGCAAGTGCGGCCGGATTTGGAAATTTTTCATATAAATCCTGTACGACAACATTCACCCTTGCATCCGTACACTGGGCTGCAAGCCGAACACTGACTAAAAGTTTCCACGCCTGATCATAATCAAGACTGCAGGATGCATCCGGGTATTCTTTTTTCAAACGATCTATCACTTCTAATGCCAATTCTTTTTTTCGCATTGCATCTTCCACCTTTCACTTCTTATTTTATGTGCACTTGTCAAGAACCCGATGGAATCCGAATCAGACGTATTTCTCCATCGACCTCTGCTTTTGTAAGAACCGTTATCTTTTTCTTGCGAAGCAAATGCACAACCGGATATGTCTCCCATACGGTTCCATCAACGTAAACCGCCTCCGGTTTCTCCGCTAACAGTTCCTTGCACTTTTCTTTTTGAAGCTGCTTCCAGTCCTGTTTTTCTAACGCAACCTCGTCATACCCTTGCTCCGATGTCAGCTCTGGAATATCGGAAAAAGACTTTCTTACCATTTTTGCCTGTTCCATCCCCGGAATCTCCCGCAATAATTTTTCCATTTGCGGGTCTAACTCACAATCTTTTGTCACCGTCACAAGTACCGGCTGGAACCGGTACTCCCTCTGACTGATTTTACATGCTTCGATGGCATCCTCTAAGGTATCGACCGTCATCAAAAATCCGCCCTTATGGCAAAAAGATGCACTCTTCAATCCACTCTCTTTTTGGAGTTCCTCCTTCTCTAATCCAAGCCAGCGTTCCGGGAAACTACATTTGTAGTTCATAGAGTGTTCCCTTTTCTGTGGTTGTATACAGTATCCACCACGATTCGATGGAAATACGACAAATTCAATTTCTGTTTCCTTTAATTTCTTCTGGCAAGGCACAAACTCTTTCAACACCAGTATCTTCTCTTCTCCAGGCTTTTCTCCCTCTAAAACCGCCTGCTCATGCTGCAACAAAACACGTTCGACCTGCTCATCTGCACGCCCGTTTGCCTGATACTTTAAAAATTTGTGTTCCAAAATCTTTCCAGCAACACCCACTGCTTCGAAAAAGGAGTCATCGCTTCCCCCTTCTTCGTCCCAGGATGGGTTAAAACTTCCAATCAACGATGCAAGCTCATTCTTCTCTCCCGTATTATCATTGCAATCAAGCGGCTGCACAAATTCCTCGTCAAACTGTCCGGCAAGTTCCTCCCCTAAAATATCCGCGCCAAGTGCCTCCCACAAAAGTCCAAATGCGGCATACGGCACTCCGTTTTCCCGGATTCTGCTATCCTTTTGATGGTGGTCAAACGCACCTCTTCCAATGTCATATACAAGTCCTGTAAAATCATCCGGCACCTGATTTTTTCTTAAAATTTTAATTTGGGGATTTATATAAAAAAGCAACGCAGTCGAAAACACATCATCTGCATGAAATTTTCCGCCATGCGTCAACGCAACCGCATTGGATTCCTTTATCTGTTCTATCATCTGTCTTTCTCTCTTTTCTATTTCTGTCAGCTGAAAAAAGAGCAACCGCAGTCGCTCTTTTTTCTAACTTTTTTTAGTCTTCTATTGCTGCTGTTTCTTTTAAACGTTCCAGTGCTTCAAACGTATCATCAATCGCTCCGGAAAAGCTTGTAACACTATCATGTAGGTGTTCCATATCTTCTTTTCCTGCTGTTGTACTTGCCGAAATCTCTTGTGAAATTCCTGACAATGTTGTGATACCATCTACAATCACCTGGTTTGCATTCAGTACTTCCTGTACTTCCTCGCTCACCGTCGTCATATTCTCAACCAAAGAATTGACATCTTCCTCCACGACAATAAAGCTCTCGTGAACGACTTTTACCTTTTCTCTTTGGACATCTATGCTTTCCACCGCCGTCTTTAACTCGGTCTGTGTCGCATTGGTAATGGAAATCAGTTCGTTCATAATTTCCGTAATCTGCTCCGTAGAAACCTTTGTCATCTCCGCTAACTGCCGGATTTCGTCCGCAACAACCGCAAAACCTTTTCCTGCTTCCCCTGCACGCGCTGCTTCAATTGAGGCATTGAGCGCCAGAAGATTCGTCTGACTTGAAATATTTAAAATCGCATCGGTAATGCCGGATACTTTGTCCACATGTTCAGCCAGTTTCTCGATGGTCTTGGAAATCTGAACCGTCGATTCATCCACAATAACCGATTGTCTTGCAAGTTCATCGGATTCGTTCTTTCCATTTTCAATAATATGCTGTAACTTTTCTGTGGTATCCAATGCACGGACTGCAGTGTCGTTGGTATTTCCCAATCGTGCCTGAATCTCATTTGTTTTCTCAGTCTGCACAATGGTCTGGGATGCACTGTTACTGGAACCATCTGCGATAAAATTCATTGCAACCTGAGTATTATCAATTGTGGATGAAATCGCCGCAAGGTCTTTTCTTACTTCTGAAAACTGTTCATTCACATTATTGACAATCTCCTCAACCTCAAGTGCAACCTGTAACTGCTTTTCTGCCTTGCTTGCAACTGCATTTGTCTCTTCATCTGAAAATTCAATCAGACGTTTTACCGCCTTGCATCCACCAAATACACACATAAGCAGACACGCAATTACCAGGTTCAGACGGTTCAGCTGGTCCTGCCCATCTGCCGGATTCAACATCTTAATGCGAATAATCTTCGTAATAATAAATACCAGTGTCGCCCCGGCTCCCCAGATAATCAGGTATTCATTCAGATAAACCGCCAAAGAAAGAAGTACCGGAAAAATTAACATCATCGTACTCGGCGGCTGTAAAAAGGAAATGATGCCAAAGCCAATACCAAAACCGGCTGCAATAAAAATCTCCGCTTTTCTTGTCTCAATATACTTCTTGGTAAACACGGTTGTGATTGCAAACCAAACCACAAAAAACGATGTGAATATGACTTTCTCTATCATATTCTGTTCTTTTGACGCTAAAATAATTACAATAAAGAAGAAATATGCCATTGCAACTGTTGTCGAAGTCGTAATATTGGCACGTCTCATCTGGTCTGGCGTCAAATCTTTTCTCATTAATTTTATCATGCGTGCACCTCTCCCTTTTGATCTGTATTTTTACTTTTTCACTTTACCAAACCACCTTAGCTTGCTGTATCATAACATAAAATTCCCGCTTTCCGCAATAATTTGCGCAAAAACGGGAATTTTTTTACCAAAAAGGATAACGCTGTCAGACTTTCGGTGCTTACTCGCCTACCTCTACCAATTCAATTTTAAAATTCAGTTCTTTTCCTGCCATCTCATGATTTGCATCAAATGTAATGGTCGTCTCATCTTTTTCTACAACTTTAACCGGAATCGGCTGGTTTAATTCATTGGTCAGGTATACCTGTGCTCCCACCTCTAAATCCTCTGCACCCGGAAGCTCTGCGATGGTCACGCCAAAAATATTGCGCGGGTCAGGCTGTCCGTATGCTTCCTCCGGCATTAAATGGATGTCCTTGATTTCGCCGACTTCCATATCCTTTACCGCTTCATCAAAGCCTTTAATCATCATGCCCGCACCGCAGATGAATTCCAATGGTTCGCCACGGTCGTAAGAAGAGTCAAATTTGGTTCCATCATTAAATGTTCCTGTATAGTGTACCTTGCATGTTTTATTTTCGTTACTCATTCTGTTTCCTCCAATGTGTTTGTTCTATTGTGATTTGGGTATAAAAATCAACGGTATCATAGCATATCCGCCGCAAAACGTAAATGCTCCAATTTAAACCCCTATTTCATTTCCAGCACAATCGGACAGTGATCCGAACCCATAACGTCTGTCAGAATCTTTGCATCTTCCAACCGGTCTTTCAAGCACTCTGACACACAAAAATAATCGATACGCCATCCTGCATTCTTCTCTCTCGCCTTAAAACGGTAAGACCACCAGGAATAAACGCCTTCCTGATCCGGATAAAAATAGCGGTAAGTATCGATAAAACCTGCCTCTAAAAGCTCTGTAAATTTCTGCCGCTCCTCGTCCGTAAAACCAGCATTTTTCCGGTTTGTCTTTGGATTCTTTAAATCAATCTCTTTGTGCGCAACGTTCATATCTCCCGTCACAACAACCGGCTTTGTTTCCTCTAACTTTTTCAGATAGGCACGGAAATCATCCTCCCATTGCATGCGGTAATCTAAACGTTTCAATTCATTCTGGGAATTCGGTGTATACACGGTCACAAAATAAAAATCTTCAAACTCACAGGTAATCACACGTCCTTCCTGGTCGTGCTCCTTAATTCCAATCCCATAATGCACGGACAGTGGTTCTTTTTTGGTAAAAACAGCGGTTCCGGAATATCCCTTTTTCACCGCAGAATTCCAGTATTGATAATATCCATCTAACGCTAATTCCAACTGCCCTTCCTGCATCTTCGTCTCCTGCAGACAAAAGATATCCGCATCTATTTCGTTAAAAAAATCTAAAAATCCTTTTTGCACACAGGCACGTATTCCATTGACATTCCATGATACAAATCTCATTTTTTCTACACCTTTCTTTTTCACATATAAAAAAGAATCCTGCTTGCAGGATTCTCCGCCTGCGGCGGGTCGCATTTGCGACATTGTTCAACTCACCGGCAACACCTGGCCATCATGCTCTTTTCCTATCATACCATGAATTTCTCCTTCTTAAAAGAATCGAATTGTCCTTACAAAATAACAACATTTTCCAGATACTTCACCTCTTCCACCTGTTTTAGCCGAATCGAGAACTCTGCAATCTCTTTTTCAAAATATTTTGTAATGTTCTGGTTTCCGTCATACTTTTCTTGTATGAGCAGCTGAAAACAATTATACAACGTATTTTTTAGTTGAATCTCATCTTTTTCTTTCAGCAACGTAAACAGATTTTGATAATCTGTGTCTGTTGCAGCCGTCCCCATTCTCTTTTCTATCATCATGTTTCCTAACAGGTGACGCACCACAACACTTCCAATGTTAAAAAACTGCTCCTTATACTCTGAATCAAACCGGTAAAGCAGAGGACAAATGTACTCCCTTGGCAGTTTTTGCAAAAAAATCTGTTCCGTATAAATTGCTTTCACATATACCGCAATTGCATCGATTCCCTGCAGTTTCTGGTCAACATTCAAAACCGGATAATCCATTGTGATTCTGGTATGCTGCGGTGCAAAAACCGGATCATAATACTGGAAAAATCCGTAGATTGCCTTCTCCACGGTGTCTTTTAAAATGTCATTTCCATAATCGTAAAAAAATGACATTAATTCGTTATACATTTCCTGCGTTTTCTTAGCCTTTTGCATCACTGCCTCAAAGCCTAGCTGATATGCCTCCTTTGCCGGAATTCCCTTTTGTTTTGCAGGCATATTCTCTTGCAGCTGTTCGAATTCGTCAATGCAAAATAAAACCGCACCCATAAACTGCTGCGCTTTTTCATAACTTATGGATGTACTCTCCGTCGTTGTAAACCTCCGGCTTAACTGCGCCACAACGGGCAGCAGTTCCTCCATCTCATACCTCATCTTCAACCGTTCTCCTTCTCCTTTGCTCCCTCAAAAAACGTTCCCCACCGACACGTATGGCTCTTGCCATCTTCTCTAGTATGGTTTCTTCCAGATAATCAGCACTTCCCTGGCATTCCCCATTGAACGCCTCTTCCATAAAAGAAAGGAGTTCCTCATCCGTCAGCGTATCCATCGACTCATTTTTATATTCATAAAAAATATCCATCAGCCGGCCTAGCGTCTCAACATAATTGTCCTGGTAAAGATACGGCGAATCATAAAACGTATCGATAATCTGTGGCAAAATCCCTGCTCCAAACTCCACCCGCCTCTTTTCCATCAGAATGTTCTTTCGATCCGCCAAAAGCACCCTTGCATCCGCTTCCGATAACGCCAATCCGTAGGATTTCGTCTTTTCATTTAGACGAAGTACCCTTGCCAGTTCCTTTTTTTCATCCCATAATTCCACCCCAAAATCTTGTTCCATCATTCTAATGCACCTTCCCTTCTCCTTACGGTTTGCCTATTATACGATGACCTCTACCGCTTTACAAGCCTTGAAAAATTGGGCATTTTATGGTAATATAAGTTATGAAAAGAGGCAGAAATTTATTTTTTTGCCCCTTTTTTCTTTTTCCCTTCTTTTGATTGTAAAAGTTCTTTTTTACATATTTTTCATTATTTTTGCCTTTTTTTGTATATTTCGCTGTAAAACAACACTTTAATGTGGTAAAATAGAACTATATTATTGATGATTTTGGGAGGGACTTATGAAACAGACTATTAAAATATGTAATACCGCTTCCTTTTCCGAAGCACTCCAATCCGTTGCATCTGCAAACCTGGTTATTTTAATTGCACCATCTCCTATTTTTGATGACTGTGCAAGCAGCATGAAGCTTGCTCTATCTGACGTTCCAAACATTGGAATTTGTGGTCAGGGGTATGCAGAGTCCAAGGACCATCCGGAAGATATCATGCTCGTTGGCTTTTATGATTGTCATGCTGTGGTTGATGTCATCCAGGATGCGAATCAGCCTATCTTATCCGTGGATTCCCTTATGCACCATGTAACCAGTCTTGCTGGGAATAAATCGAATACCGTCTGTCTGGACTTTACGACGGGAAACGACAGTGTGATTGTCACCACTTTTAATGCCTGTCTGAATGAAAAGCAGATTCCTTTGATTGGTGCAACCGCCTGGGATAATAAAGTAAGCTGCAATGGCATTGTCTACCAGAATGCCTGTGTCTATGCCTTTCTTACAAATAAAACCGGTTCTATCCGTCCATATAAGGAAAACATTTACTGTATTGACGAAACAATGCCTGCTTTTACCGCCACAAAAATTGATGCGGCAGCACAAAAAATTGTGACACTGGATAATCAAAAGGCATCCTCTGTCTACCAGAATGCCTTGCATATCAGTGAAAATGCCATTGAAAACCAGACCTTTCAAAATCCGATTGGTCGTCTTGTCGGGGATGACATTTTCATTATTTCAGTAAAAAACAAATGTCCGGATGGCAGTCTGGAATGCTACAAACGCGCAAACCCGATGGATGCATTAACCATTTTGCAGCTTGGCGATTATGAAAAAATTATTCAGGAAACCGTCTCACAGATCAAACGTGATTTTCCAAAGCTGAGCGGTGTGTTTTCCATCAACTGTATTCTGCGTTATCTGATGTTCCAGGATTTACATTATTGGGATGATTATTTAAAGACAATGAATCAGCTTGGCACACACATTGGCATTGTCGGCTGTGGGGAACATTTTCTGACGCAGCACGTAAATCAGACTATGACTTGTTTTGCATTTGATTAATACATGCGCATACTAAGAAAGGAATGAGAAAATCTATGAGTATCTTTCGTAAAAAAAATGACACTGCTGAACAGCATTTTGCCGTGGCACCGGGAAAACCTAATTATGTCAACCATGATGCTGCCGTAAAACAGCTTGCATCTTATCAGAAAAAACAAATGGACGCTGTCCTGAAAGAAGATTTTAAACTGACACAGGATATTAAAAATATCCGAACCGAGTTTGACTCTGTTACTGGAAATATGAGTGCTTTAGATGGCATCATCAGCAATTTCAAGCATAATTTCCATGATTTGCTAGAAACGGTAAATCAGTACCGGGAGTACCAGTCACGCGTTCACAATTCCATTCAGACGGCACAAAACCGCGTTACTAATTTTACCCAGGAATCTTCCGAAATCAGGAACCGTTTTGACTTACTTGACAGCTCTTTTACTGAATTAGAAGAAGCTGTGGAAAATATCGGATTGTGTGCAAAAAGCATTGAAAATGTGGCTGCCCAGACAAACCTCCTTTCCTTGAACGCGAGCATTGAAGCTGCAAGAGCCGGGGAAGCCGGAAAAGGATTTGCCGTTGTTGCAACAGAAGTACAAAGCTTGTCCGGTGAAATCAAGCAGCTTGTCAATCAGGTAAATTCCAGCATTGAAATGGTAAACAAATCCATCGAAAAAATGAATCTTTCTGTTACCTCCAGCAAGGAAATGATTGTAGAAAATCTCGAAAACACAACCAAAATTGATGAAGATTTTGCTGCAATTACAGCGGAAACCGATGAGCTAGAGTCCATCAACAGCTCCATTGAATCCATGGTGACAAAATCCAACGATGAACTTGGAAATATCACAGAATTTATGGATTCCTCCAGCCAGTCTTACGCTTCCGTTGCAGCCTGCATCAAGGAGATGGAGAATAACTCCAAGACAAAGGGCATCATGTATGAGGATATCAACAATATCATCCAGCAGTTTGAGACGCTTTCGTAACAACACGAAAAAAGAGTTTTTGCACCATCTGACTTCACTCAGTCGTGCAAAAACTCCTTTTTTATCTATTCTGTTTCTATCCTATTCCGCCTCTTCAAATTCAACCGTATAACCGGATTCCTCCGTCACATCATTTTGAATCAGGTGCTCAATCATTTCTTTTGCATTTTGGGATGCTTTTTCCAGGATGCCTTGATCTATTGCACGCTGCTCCATGTCATCCTTGCTGACAGCATCAAAACTTTTTACATCCTCCACCTTGATGGAATTGAACAATCCGTCTTTTTCATCTAAAACCTCGACACTGTCATCATCGATATCATTCGATAAAATCTTAGCTTTTGGAAGTTTGACCACAATTTTCTTTTCCGTATCGTCTGCCTCTTCCGTTACCTGAGTGATATCCACGCCTGCCTTAATGACGCCATCCCATTTTACAACAAATGATTTTGTGGTAAATTCGAATGGAAGTTCTTTTCCAAATAATTTCTTCGGATCTTCAAACTTTGCCGCATCCGTATATAGGTATTCCACCGTGGCAAGTTCCCCTATGTCCTGAATCTCTGCATTTATGACACTGATATCAACTTGTTTGGATGCTTCCTCATAAACGGCAACCGGGTCGGATAATCGGTCCACTTCCCCTTCTAATTTCTTTATCTTTACGGTGGAATAAGCAATAAAGATAACCGCCGCTGCTAAAACAAGCAGCCATACGAGAAACTTCATTTTTCTTTTCTTATACTTTATCATCACATCTAATCTCCTCTTTTGTTTTCTCTTTTCCAATACCGGAAAAATGCCTCCTCCTGTTCCGACCGGATGCCATATTTTCTTCTCGCTATGTAGAATTTTGACTTCCAGGTCGATGTCTGTACCGGAATTGTCACGATATTATGAAGACGTACGATATCCATGTACGGCAAAACCGAAATACCAAAGCCGTTCTCCACCAGCCCCGTGACAACCTCAATTTCTTCTGCCGAGCACACCGGTTTTACCTTGATTCCTTCCTCCGCGAAAATCTGTTCCTGTAAGGAGCGAAAACCGCTCGTTTTGGAAAACATAATCTGTGGATATTTTGCCACCTCTTTTAAAGAAACCGTATCTCTTTTTTCAAGCGGATGTCCTTTTGGCACCACTGCTGCAATATACGATTCTAAAATCGGATAATACTCTAAATCCTCTGATTTTAAAAGATCTGAACAAAAGCCAATGTCATATTTTCCGTTCAAAAGCCCTTCCGCAATCTCCGGTGTCATGCGGTTATAAACGATAAACGGAAATGTTGCGCCAAATTCCCGCAGCATCCGCGGAATCGTTCCCGGTGCCAGCGGATACACGGTACCAATCCGCACCGTTTTCTCCTGATTCTTAAGTCCTGCTGCCCGCTCCTCCATCCGTAAATAAGCGTCAAGAATCTCCTCCACATCCTGCATCAATTCTTTTCCATATTGGCTCAGGCTCACATTTCGTCCCTCTCTTAAGAAAAGTGGAACTCCATACTCCTCCTCAAGTGTCTTGATTGCATGACTAAGACCCGGCTGTGAAATGTTAAGCGCCTTCGCCGCTTTTCCATAATGCTGCACCTTCGCCAGCTCTGCAAAATATTTCAAATATTCAATATTCATCTGCTTCCTCTGCCTTCATTCCAGCGTTCGTTCTTGATATTACAATTTCCTCTAAAATTGTTTCTTTTTTCATTCTATCATGTTTCATTCAATTTTAGAATCAATTTATTCAAAATAATCATTTGTTTTTATCAATCGTATTCCATATAATAAATAGCGTTTCAAATATATATCGGATTTCGAAACTACAATTTACAGTTTTTCATGTTATCTATCAGGAAAGAAGGATATTTTACTTATGAATACAAAAAGATTTTACCTTGCCGGAGAGGCAGCTCTTTTGATTGTTTTACTGATTAATTCACTTGGCGTGGATTTGATGTCCAAAAGCGGATTTGGAATTTCAACCATTTCCTCTGTGCCACTCATCTTTAGCACTGCCTTCCCGGTTTTCAGTTTTGGCACATGGAATTACATTTTTCAGACTCTTTTGGTTATCACACTGATGATTCTAAAACGTTCTTTTTGCCCCGGCTACCTGTTCTCTTTCGTAGTCGGACTTGGATTTGGAAAAATGATTGACGTACACAACGCATGGCTTGGGGCTTTGCCAAACTCCTTACCATTCCATACTTTCTACTTTATTGCAGGATTTCTCTTAGTATGTTTTGGTATCTGCCTTGCAAACAACTGTATGCTCCCAATTATTCCCACAGACATTTTCCCTCGTGACCTGTCTGAGATTTTAAAGAAGAATTATAAAAAAATAAAAACCACCTTCGACCTTTGCTGCCTGACAACAACCGTCATTCTGTCCCTTACAATCCTTCACAAATTTTACGGAATCGGCGTTGGCACTGTTTTCTGTGCATTTTTAACCGGTAAAACGGTTTCCGTTGTCCAGAACTTCATCGGCAAACATGTGGAATTCTACCGCATTACAGGAAACAGGAACGTGCATTTTAGTTAAAGCTGCTAGGAAAGTAACTTTTTCCTAACCAATGGAAAAAATCACCTTTGCCCCCTTTTCTCCATTGGTTAAAACCAGCTCTCCGTGATGTTTTTTTGCAATCTGCTCCACAATATAAAGTCCCATTCCATAATGGCCATCCATGCTTCTCTCGTTCTTCGCACGATAGAACTTCGTCTTAGCATATTTTAAATCTTCTGCGGAAAATCCGGCTCCTTCATCTTCCACAGATACCGACCATATCCCCTTCTCCACACACGAAGCCAGATAAATGTTTCCACCTTCTTTGGAAAACTGGACGGCATTATCCACAAGATTTAATAATGCACGCATGCATTGCTGTCGATCCAGTCGCATCCTGGTGCCACTCGGATGATAATCAAGGACAGCCTGAATATGTTTCACCTTACATAACTGCTTTGCCTGTTCCACAAACTCTGACCAAAAATTGTCAATCACCGTCTGCTCCATCTTCACTTCAAACTCATTTCCCTTGGAAATTTCCAAAAGATCCACCACGTAATTTTGAATTCTTTCCACATTACCGGAAATCGAATTTAGATAATCGGATTGTTCCTCCTCTAATTCTGTCTCTGCGAGCAGTTCTGCATTTCCACGAATAATGGTGAGCGGCGTCTTGATGTCGTGGGCAAGTGCTCCCATCTGTTCCTTTTGCATCTGTTGCAGCTGCCACTGGTTTTGCAACGACTCTTTTAAATCATCGCGAAGGTCTTTCAGCGAATCCACAACCGTGTCTAATTCCTTTACACCCGTATAGGAAATCTCAAATTCCAGCTCCCGTTCCTTAATCTGATCCGCCATCTGTTTCATTGTCTCAATTTTTTCAGAAAGCTTTTTCGCCATTTTGACAGACTCCGCTAAGATTCCTCCTAACACCAAGACCAGGTACAGTGGAATCGCGATGCGTTCTATATGTGGAAATACGCTTCGTAGAACATCAGACGAAAACTCTGCATAGACATAACAGGAAAATACATATGTTTTTTCAGATGTTCTCAAAATGCGAATCTGTTTTTTATTGCTATTTTGTGATAGGGTTTCCGATTGTGAATCTTTTAACAATGCCACAGCACTCTTTCTATCCTTATTCGAAAGCGTTGACTGCAACACATTTTTATCGGAGTCAAGTACCGCATAGCTGATTTCTTTTGGAATCTCCCCCATATCCAGCGTCCCATTTTTTTGAATGGATTCCATGTACTGATCCACCTTCTTTGGATAATAATCCGCTGGCAGAAATAAATGATTGATAATCCCAATTGCCCATAACGCTACGTACCCAATTGTAATTACCACAACACAGACCGCTACCTTTATCAGATAGGTCAGAAACAGCTGGCGAAGAGACATCCCGGAACGTTTCCGATTCTTTTTTCTTATTTCCACTTATATCCTACCCCCCACACGGTTTCAATGGAATTCAATCCAAATGTCGCTAACTTTTTTCGAATATTTTTGATGTGCTCCGTAATTGCAGACTCATCGCTCTCGCCTTCATACCCAAAAACATGCTCATAAATCTGTTCCTTGCTATAAACCTGCCCGTGATGTCTGGCAAGAAACAGCGAAATCTGATACTCGCTTTTGGTAAATGGAATCCTGGTATGTTCCACATACGCTTCCTCTTTTTGCAGGAAAAAACGGACACCGTCCACTACCAGGCTCTGTGTGTGTTCTCTGGTCTCTCTTCTAATGTGCGCGTTCACCCTAGCCCGCAATTCCTGAATGGAAAATGGTTTCCTGATATAATCATCTGCCCCTAGCGAAAATCCAAATGTGACATCCTCCTCCATACTCTTAGCCGTCAGAAAAAGAATCGGACAATCCACAATATCCCGAATTTTGGAACATACCTCAAATCCATCTGTGCCCGGCATCATCACGTCAAGCAAAATCAAATCATACCAGCCAAGAGCATCCAGCGGTATCTGTGCCGAATCTGATATTACCGTCACCTCATGACCGTCCTTTTGTAATGCTTGTTTTATGATTTTTAAAATCTCTGGTTCATCATCCACTGCAAGGATTTTCGACATCTGCATTCTCCTTTTTTATTCAAACGTTTTCCTGCCTTCCCATCTTTTCACCCAGCCAAAAAACAGCAGATGGGCAAGAATCAATTCAACTACAATTATAAATGGTAATGGTGTTATCTCATTTTGAAGAACCATTCTTAATTCCATTATCTTTTTTGTATAGGGCTGGTCAATGAAATACAACACATTTGCCCCTCTTGCTCCCATTGCAAATGGCATAAACTTCCAAATGCCGTCCCCTAGCCCTGTTAAAAATACCATACTCATCACAGTCTCACAGATTCCGGCAAGCAAATTGATGCTGTTGCCCAAACATAAGAACAGGAAACTATGAAAGATATAAATTATTATATTCGAAAACATCACAATGGAAAAGATACCAATCAGACATTTTATAGAGGCACCTTTTCCAACAATAACTTCAAACAATCCCATAAGGATAAGTTCTGCCATCATTCCCATACCATTCAAAAGCAGCAGTTTTGCCAACACGGCGCTTTCCCGATTCACCGCAGATAACATATTGAAAAAATTATTTTCTTCTTCCTTCTTGAAAATCAGGTTCACCACCAATGAAATCATAAAGGGAAACGCTGCCTGCATCAAAACATAATAGTTCACAAACTGCTCTTGTAGGGAAAACTGTCTTACATGAAAGTATTCCAATATTAACGCAGCTGCAAATATGGGGGCAACAACATGGATTGGAAAAAAGATTCCTCTTTTATTTTTTATCAGTTCACTCCGAATATTGTTTTTCAAATGCTTCATAACAAAAATCTCCTACTTTTTATTGGCAATCTCTTTTTGCAAGCTTTCCCGTTATCCATGCAAAAAGGAAACATAAAATCATCGACAATAGCACAAGCACCGCAATGGCAGTATTCGAAATAATAAAAGCCTTACCTGCCTCATCGACCCAAAGTCCATTTACCATAATGCCAAGTACCTGATACATTGCTCTATTGCACCAGGTCATCGGGAAAAGATACCAATATGGCTTTTCCACGAAACCAGCTCCTATTAACAATGAGATAACGCTTACTAACATCACAACAATCACATTGTATTTTTTTGCAAGAAACATATAGATGGGTATTTTATAAAGAGATAACAGGCTCATCACAACGGCCGCCACAATCATCTGACCGAATCCAAATTCCAAGCTATGATAAATGGAATTCGTGGCCACTATCAAAATTACAACGAGCAGGGCACTCACGGTTGCATACCAGGCAGCCAGAAAGATTTTTGCTGTCCAATATTTTTCAAAGGAGACCGGCGACGCCAGAATGTTCCGGTAATCCAGTTTCTTTTTCTCTTTTTCCTGAATCTGGCTACAAATAATTGCAATCACAACGCTAAAAATAAAAACATACCACCAATTCATTGCCACACTGTAAAAAAGTACCCCCGCAAATACGGAAAGTACCATATTGACAAGAGGTGCAATCGCTACAAGTCTTTTTCCCATGGTTCTTTTCATTTTCAAATTCTCTGTATACAATAAATTACGCATGGCTCTTTGCTCCCTCCTTGACGATGTCTAAAAACAACTGCTCAAGATTCTGCCCTTGATGATTTGCCTCTTGATATCTTAATTCCCCATCCATAATAATGCCGATATCATCCGCAATTTGTTCCACCTCCGACAAAATATGGCTGGAAAGAATCACTGTAATGCCATGCTCGGTGAAAGAGCGAATCAGCTGACGTAACTCCTGGATTCCCAATGGGTCTAATCCATTCGTCGGTTCATCCAAAATCAAAAGACTTGGCTCATTTAACAGGGAAAGTGCTATTCCTAGCCGTTGTTTCATTCCAAGGGAAAATTCCTTAGCCCTCTTTTTCCCGGTATTCTTAAGCCCCACAACTTTTAAAACCTCCGGTATTCTACTCTTTTCAAGCCCCAATGCGCTCACTTGAACCAGCAAATTTTCCTCTGCTGTCAGATTGTCATAAAGTGGCGGATTTTCAATCAAGGCAGAAATTTTCCACAAATCATTTCTGCTCCATTTATGTCCATCAAAAGAAATCTCCCCTTTTGTAGGCGTCAAAATACCCGTAAGCATCTTTAGCGTTGTTGATTTTCCTGCTCCGTTCGGCCCTAACATGCCATAAACTGTATTTTTCCTGACACGAAGATTTACCCCCTTTACCGCCGTATTCTTCTTAAAAATCTTGGTAAGGTTGTTTGTTTCCAATAAAATTTCACTCATTATTTTTCCTCTCTTTCCTCTTCATCCTCTTTTTCGTTTCTAAAATTCAGGTGAAGAATCTTGGATGTTCTATTTTCATGATAAAGGGAATTTATAAGGAAATGATAAGGAAACGTAAATTTTATTATGAAAATTGGGGGAGCAAAAAAAGAAGCCCTTTGACAGGCTTCTTTTCCTCTATGCAAATCTTCGTACACGAACACGATCCACACATTTATTTAAAATAACCGTATAAAACGATGCAGCAACATTAATACCCACACGAAGCGCCACTGCCATCGGCATGCCAAACAGTGATGATGCAATCGCAAGTGCACCAAACGTATTAAACGCTGTCTGCCACTTGTAACCCGCAGAATAACCGACGCCAATTCCACCGATAATGCCAATCATGCTATACATGGATTCTGGTAAAACCAGATACAACACAATGAAAAGTGCACAACCCACGATATTGAACAATCCTCTGTCTTTTGCTCTCGGTGCACAGTCTTTTGTAAAAGGCAGACAAACTGACATACAGGCAATTCCCGCCCACATAGCACGTGGCAAGCCAAGCAGTGTCACAATAAGCATGGCACTCGACACAAGAAATGTTAATTTTACATACCACAGATTTCTGGCGGAACAGATATCAAATTCCCGGAACAAATCCAAAAATGTTCTACGATATAGCCGGTTCTTCTGATTTTTGTAAAAAACGGCCATGCAAATTACCATACCCACCAATAATCCAATCAAACGCATCTGATAGGCATGTCCATTCACATCATATCCATACAGCAACAGGTATCCAAGTACAAATGTCGAGTGATTATACATAATTACATTGTGACATCCCAAAATCATCAGCAGGAAAATGCAAAATGCATTTACCACAAATGCACCAAACGGTGGCAGACTATTTGCCAGACGCGGTCCCGCCATCAAAATTGCAAAAATTCCCGCTATGGAAATCAATCCATGCGTTGTCCTAATTCCAAAATCTGCCTGTCTTTGCACAAGAAGTGCTAATAAGACAGTTACAGCAACAACACTGTTCTCATTTCCGGTCCATTTACTATATAAGGTCACCACGGCAACACAAAACGCCATAACCAGATATACTTTGAAGTTGTATATCAGGATGTGGCGTCTTTTTTCTTTTTTGTCGGTCGTGCTTCGAATCAACTGCTTCGAGCCGACTTCAACCTATAATTTGGGCTGAACTCTAACGCTACGTGCCCAACACCTTTATATTCAAGTTTTGCAATATTATCCTTCACTATATCTCTGACATATGCTTCTGTATCATTGTAAATAACCTTACCAAACGCAATATGATATGGACTAATTGAATTTAATTCTTCAAGTATCTTTTTATCAAATCCTATAGCAAGACCTTTTCCGTTTTGTGCATACCCTCTCCATTGGCTTAACTGATCTTCACTTTCTGAAAAACAAACACCAAATGTTCTAGTTGAAAAATTACTTTCTACTCCATTATCATACCAAACTTTCCATGCTTCTAACGCTTGCGTATCATTACATAAGTATTCTTTTATCTTTTCATTTACGCTTTCTCTACAAGCCACACATTCTCGATAATCATTTGATTTTTCAATATCGGACAGCCATAATTTTGCATTTTTTATAATGTTGAAAAAAGTTTCTGTACTACAATAGTGGTATAATATTTCTTTTTCATGTTTTATTCTTTTATCTGTTCTTTCTTTCATAGAACCACATATTCTCCCATAATATAATTAGTGGTAGCTTCTAATTAGTACACAAAAAATGAGATATTTCCTTGAAATAGTATATAATAAGCAAGAGGATTAACTCATTATACCACGTGAGAAATCGCACCTTTCAAAGAAATTCAAGTTAAATGCTATCCACTATCGCAATGAATATTTTAATTTAATCCAGGTTGAAGTTGCCAAAAATCTCAGTATAGGCGTCTAAAGTTCCGGACACCATGTCTCTTCTTCCGAAATGCTGAAATTTTTAGGTGTGTCCCGCTCTGGATATCGTCCTTTTCTTAATCAATAATTATCTGCAACCAAGTAATATCCGGAAGCTGTCAAAAAGAGAATCCAGACTATCTATGATAATTCCAAACAAAATTACAGTGCTCCTAAAATCCCCCTGGTACTTCCCGAAACAAATGAAATGCCCAACACACTGTATGTAAATACATGCGTGAGAAAGGCAAGCAACGCTACAATCAGGCTACCAAAGGACATCAACAATGCTAATATCCCGATGAAAATCGAAATAATCTCATAAGCCGTCATCGGCGCCACATCTACACTCCGTTTCGGTCGGTGCTAAGCAAGCGTCCCCGGACGCTTGACGCCCTGTCATGGATACTTTTCTTAGATGATGGTGCACCATAAAAATAAAATATCTGCAATATACAATCCCACAAAATCACCATTCAAATGGCTGATAACTAATAATCACTTAAAAAACTTTTAATCTCCTCACTTATTCTTCCATACTCATAATCATGCACATAATGTGGACACTCCAATTCTATATACTTTCCAGACTCCACTTCTGAGATGTATTCTTCCGGTATCCTTCTCCATGTTTCTTTATCAAAACCAGTTCCACCAGTACCATCAGAAATAAATAGCAGCATATCAATCTGTGGCACTCCATTTTGAGCTACAATCCTTGCATTAGCCTTAACATTCTTTACTTCATTTATCATTGTTACAGTTGCCGTCCTGCTATAAAAAATTGCTCTATACATATTCTTTTCATCATCAGTCAATGTTCCATGCTTTATAGCATCACTTTCCGCAAGTGTAGGAATTAGTCTTGTAATTCCTAAATCCGCTGCGCATTGTCCAAATTTTATCAGTGGAAGATTTATTTTCATATTCTCGTAATATTCTGGCACAGCCATATCCAAACCTATGATTGCTTCAATTTCATCCGTATATTCTTGTGCCCAATACAGGGCTTCAATTCCAGACATAGAATGCGGACATAAAACATATGAACCATCAATTCCTGCTTTATTCAAAGCTAATCTTGTTTCAGATAATATAGTCTGTATGTTTCTGTTTTCATCAACAACATCACTATACCCATATCCAAACTTTTCGACAACAACAATTTTATACTCGTCACTTAACATTGAATATAGTGATTTAAAATCCAGAATGGGAGAACATGTTCCGCCCCCAGACAAAAACACAAGTGTTTTGGAACCACTACCCTCAGCATAAATGCTAATATTATTTCCATTTATATCTATAAGTTGCCCTAATGGTTGTCTTAGTTTTTCCTCTTTCTTAAGCCTGTACCTATGATACCCAAAGCAAATCCACATTAAAATAACAATGATTGTTGCAATCCCTAGAAAAACACGTAACATACTTTTAGTTTCCTTCCCTTTTTTCATTATCTATACATACCCCTCTTGAAATAAAAACGGCAATACAAATAATTATTACCTTACATATCAGTGAAATAATCAGATTTCCGCCAACTGATATTTGCGATAATGTATTAATCAATGCATGTGTCATCACACATATCCATAAACTCTTTGTTTTTTTGTATAGTGCAGATAAAATAAAACAATTTATCAAAAGTCCAAGTAAAAAGCTCCCGACCCGAACAAATTGTATTGATCCTTCAATATAAAAATAAAAAATATGCCATATTCCCCAAAAAACAAATGTCATGCATGTCGAAACCACATAATTATGCTGTTCCTCAACAATAGGTTGAAAAGTGTATCTCCAGCCTACCTCCTCAATCCCACCAAACAAAATAGCTTTTACAAATAATACCACCGGTATGTACCAATAGCTAACCTGAAACGTTCCACCCATTAGCATATAACAAAACTCTATACCTAAAAACATGAACACAAGCAAATAGCTAAAGACAGGCTGCTTTATGTTTATAAAATCAATTACGATCTTCTTGAAACTTATTTTCCGATAGCGAGTTGTGACAATACTCCCCCACATTGCAGAAGATATTCCACCAATCCCAATTGCTATCATTCCGGTTCCCGTTGTATAATCAATGACAATCCTCATCCTACGCAATAAGCAGACAATAGCTGCTATAACCATTATTTGACCTATGGTTCCAGTTAAATATAATCTAATTGCATTTTTCCTATCCACAGATTATCAATATCCTTTTTTACTTAAAATGTGCATAGGCGCTTGCGAAACGCCAAAAGCCGCATAAATACGGCTTTTTTTGTTGTTAAAATAAAATATCTCCTCAAGGTTTATGGTGAAATAGAGTTGTGAGAAACTATCAACCAATCCACCTAAAGGAGATATACCTACATGATAACACATAAACAGCTCTCTTGGGCAGAAGTTTTTGAAGATTGCCAAAATAAATTCGACAACGACAAATACCAGTTCCTTTCTCTTCTTGATGAAGCCATTAACCTTGATGAAATTGTTCCTGTTTCTTTTGTTACTCATTTTCATGCTTCAACCGGAAGACCTCGTAAGCACCAGCTTTATCCAATGCTTAAAGCTTTTCTGATTCAGCGTATATTCTCAATCCCGACTGATATGCTCCTAATCGTTTTCTTGAAATACTCTCAGGAATTACGTGATTTCTGTGGCTTTGATGTTGTTCCTGATGCCTCAAAATTTACCCGTTTTAAACAGGATTTCCTGATGGACTTACAATCTATGTTCGTTCACATGGTTGATATGACCGAACCGATATGCCAAAAACTTGATCCTCATCTGGCGGCTATGACCATCTTCGATACCTCTGGCATTGAAGCCTGGGTGACTGAAAATAATCCAAAATACGCAAACCGTATTATCAAGCAGTTAAAGGCTTTCAAGAAATCCCATAACCTTGATGATTCCTATGATCCTTATAAGGCTGCTTATGGTTCCATGCCTACGCATGCTGCTTCCAATCAGGCAATCCAGCAGATGTACATTAATGGACATTTCTGTTACGCCTATAAGTTTGGCATTGTAACCAACGGACTTGGTATTGTCCGTGATATCACTTTCTATAACAAAGAGTTCCTAAAGGCTCATCCGGATATCGTTGTGGAAAAGAAATCTGACTCTCCTGATGAGGATAAATCTCTTGCCGATTCAAAAGCCCTGCTTCCTGTCCTGGTTGATTTCTTTCAGAAGCATCCGCTTATCGCCCCTAAGACTTTTCTTGGTGATGCTGCTTTTGACACGATTGAAATCTACAAATCTCTTTTCGGTGAAATTGGATTTGAAAAAGCATTTATTCCTCTCCGCGTTAAACTTTCTATGGAAGATAACGGTTATACCATCAACGAAAATGGTGTTCCCTGTTGTCCTCATGATCCTTCGCTTCCTATGAAAAGAGAAGGTAGTAAATCACACTTAAAAAGCAAAATTCCCACGATGAAATTTGTCTGCCCGAAAATGAAATGGGAATACAATAAAGCAGATAAAACAAAACGCCGTGTATGCCATTGTGATAATCCCTGCACAACATCTTCCTGTGGAAGAATGATTTACGTTTATCCCGAAAAGAATCTTCGTGCCTATCCCGGAGTGGAACGGGGGTCAGACGAATGGGAAGAAACATATAAAATCCGTGTAAACGTTGAAAAATCTATTAACCACTTTAAAGACAGCTTTTGCGTAGCTAATCGTAAAACCCAGAACGAAAAAACGCTTCATGCCGATTTACTTTTGGCTGGCATAGCTCAACTTGTTACAGTAATCGTTGCTGATAAAATTCATCAACATCAATACATCCGAAGTCTTAAGCCTTTGATTGCTTAAAATTGAGATTTTATAAATTTTTCTGCTTCATACTAACTATGAAGCCTTTTTGTCATGCCCTAAATGAATGACTGCCACCTTCCATTCCAAGAATCCTGCATTGCAGGATTCTATCCTTGTTTTCAATCAAGATTGCGAACTTGTTTCGCAATTACCTATTAAAATGTGCATAATTCTTTACATTACTCCGCCCACAAATAGAGCCAAAGTAGAGCCATTCGATAAAACAAATGCCGGAAACCCGCATAAATACAGGCTTTCGGCATTTTAATTCATTATTCAAACTCGCAAAGTTCTATTCGCTTTGTAGTTTTTCTCTGGTATTTCAGTTTTTAAACCGTTCGTTTTTGAACTGTTTCGTGTGGATTCGCTATGTTTTCAGCTAATTGTATTGTCATTTTATTGTCACGTTTCATTTTTCCATCTTTACGGCATTTATTATATTATTCGTTTTCATTCTAATATTCATTAATATAACCAATATTAAATAGCTAATAAATCATCGAATATTTTTCTTCTATCTCCATTAGTCTTATTTGTAAACTCTACCGTTGTAAACCATTTTATTATATTCTCTTTTTTTACCTGAATATCATTATCACAATGAAACATGCAATATCCTGCCAAGTACAAAATATAGTCCATTCTATCAACATAATCTTCTAAATTTTCATTATCAATAAATTCAAGTGCTTCGCATAATCCCGTTAGCGATATTTTTACTATTTCATTTAAACGTTCAACTTCCAATGCTGTAAGTTGACTTTCTTTTGTATCTGACGGTATTGGTGCATAATTCAAGTTATGTTTTCCTCCATTAACAACTATCTCGTATGCTGGATTAAGGGACGAAATTGGATATGATACATTTGTAGTAAATGGTGAAAACATATCCTCAAAACCATACTCCTGAATATACTCCTTAAAAGGATTAATATAATCATTATATATATCAAAATTGTGGATTTTCAATTTAGAAAATGACATTTGTAAAGCAGTAACTTTGCTTCCCGCATTATTTAAAACTTCGAACCATTCAATTTGCTCATCTTCACTCAAATCATTTGCTTGATTAATGGTGTAATTATAATCCATCAGCTTACTTCTAATATCAATACATATGGCATATAAATCATTAAATGTTTTTTGTTGCATCAAATACTCCTGGAGTCTCTTACGATCTTTATTTAATAACATACCAACTGGTATTTGATTCTTTTTAATTGATGCCTTAATTATTTTAAAACAAGCACTTGCCACATCTAATACAACATTTCTAAAATCGTTACTATCTATATATGCTTTATAATTTGTTGTCAAACGTTGTTGTCCATCTACAACTGACTGATGAGCATTTAATATTTGATCTTTCGGTACTATTTCTCTATTAATAAAAGAAACCTGTGGTACAGATAATCCAACTTCTCCTATCTCATTGATAGAAATCGGGGCTACCGGTGCCTTTCCAAAAAGTTGATAATTTAATAAATCAACTGATTTTTGTAATGACCAACTAACATCTCTTTGATATAAAGGTAACGTCAGTTTATTCTGGTCAATTTTTTCGCACATCTGCAATACTGACATTTGAAAACTTTTTTTAGTCGGGTTAAATTGTACTGCTTCTAACAATTTTTTATTAATTTTCATTAAACAAACACCTCTTTCTAAACTCCTAAAGACAGTATATTATACGACCCCATAAAAATCAAGTTTTTATTCGCAGCATAATTATTTTTATTGCTTTTTCAATTATATTGCATAATTTTATTATAGCAGCTTTTAAAAGCTGCTATAATAAAATCCATGTTAATTTTCATTTTCCTCAAAATACATCCTTTAAATTTATCAAATAAACAAAAGAGTTTAGCTATCGAGATTCAATCGATATCTTTCAACTTATTCATATGGATGCGCTTGTTTTTTCTTTTTTACATTTTGGACACCAACATCTATCTACTAAATGATCTGCCCGAGTTGTCCATTTATAACCGCAATTAACACATATTACATCTACATCATCCTTTGATCCTGTGTAATTAATTGCAACTATTGTATGATTGCTCTTTCTTAGTATTTTCTCATAATAATTATCCGCACGAAGTTTTTTTCTATCTTGTTCAGATATGAAAGGATTTTTTTCTCTTGATCTATGCACTTTACACTTAGGACAATCCGGAATTTTTTTCATTAATGTAGAATATCTAACCGTCCATTCATGTTCACAATTTTTACATTGCAATTTAATAGGCGAGCTGATATTAGTGAAAGATACTAAAGTCAAATCCGAAGATGACAAGTATTTCTGAATTTCACCAATTTTTTGTAATCTTTTTTCTTCTCTTTTTCCTTCAACCCAATTGGAGGAACCTGGCGTACCTATGTGTGCATCAACATAAGATATATGAAAAATTACTTTTTTAAGCAAATTAGTATCCCTGTTTTTTACCCACTCCATCTTTAAATGATAGATATCTCTTCCTTTAGCTTCATAAAAAAACTGTTCTTTATACGCCAATGAATCAGTAGGATTGGTTTTTATTTCTAATATTGCTTTTTCTGTAGAAAGATCACATAAGGCAAGAATATTATTCTTCGAATCAACCACTAATTCTTGCGATAATATGCGTTCTTTATTAAAAATATCATTTTGAATATAATCAACCAAAGGACCGATTTGTTCTTTAAGTTTTTTTGTGGTAGAATTTAATCTCTCTTCCATTTCCTTATCTTTTTTACGAAGTGCGGTAACGGTACCATCTAAATTAAAAACCATCGGAAGTGCCAGAATACCATTATCAATTTTTCCAATGAAATCTAATTTTCTCTTGTTCTCTTCTAAAAAAGGCAACGAATTCTGTTTATCAACTTCTAACATGGAATTTATCAAATGTTCTATTGTCATTCCTGTAAAATTAGTTGGGAACTTCTCAATTCCTTTTGCGTCAATCTCGAAAGACTTAATAACATTACTTTGACATTCAATATATGGTCTTTCGCTGAGTATACGACTCAAATTCGGATGTGAAGATAATAAACTAGCTGGAATAATATAATCTTCATTCAACCTAAATACATTATCTCCACCATTCCCTTCTGTCACAAGATAATAATAACCTCCCATTCTTTCAAACAACTTCCATTCTAATTTACAATCGTTTAAACTATTATGAACTTGTTTCACACCCTCAATATTAAAAATTGAACAAAGATTATCCTTTGTAATATTACCATATGAATATTTTGATGAAATAATGTTTCTTTTAAAATTGTAAAATCGCAATTTATCAAATCCAAAAATTTGGTGTCTTTTCATATATTCTGAGAGAAATACCTTGTCAAAATTTCCACCTGCATAAATTAATATTGTTCTTTTCTCCAATTCAAACTCATCTACAATATAATCAAACTCGTCTTGACTAAGTGCTGTTGCGCCAATCAAATCTTTATCAGTAATACCATTTATATGCGTTGTAACAATCTTTCGATTCAATTCCAAAGGCAAAAACTTACTGTATTCTTTTTTGTCATCTGGTTTATAAAATGAAATAGAAAGCAAATCATCTTTTTTTGACTTTAATCCATTTGTTTCCACATCAAACACCACATATTCTCTTGGGTCTATACTTACTTTTTCCATTAACGCCCCTCCTCAATGCCACATGAAATATCTCATTTACCAATAAATATATAATACCATATATATCAAGTTAGCAATCTCTCATAAATTGGTCTATTTTTTCTAAAACGTCTATGTTTGTTTGATATGAAAAATCATTTGCATTAATATCTATTGTATTACCAAGAATTTTTTCACTTCTCGAATATTCAGTATATCTTCTAAAATCGTCAAAAACATCTAATGTTGTACTTAAATGTACGGGATGCCTATTCTCATTATGCATTCGATTTAAATATCGCTTATGTAAAATCTCAACATCTCCACGAAGAACAAGGGTAAGCACCTCATAGTTTTTTTCATATGCCATTTTGTGTAATGTTTCCAATTCTATAGTATGAAAGTTTGATTCCAAAATGAGATTCTTATCTAGTTTTTCAAACTCTGAAAAGATAAAGAACATTAATTCCATTGTTGCTCTTGATAATTTCTTATTTTCTTCTCTATTTGAGAATCCAATTGTATCTCCTAACACTTCTTTGATTGAATCCTTAAAAAATACATTTGTATCATATCTTTTTGAAAGAATATTTGCAAAAGTAGATTTTCCTGTTGCCAAATCTCCCATAATAAGTAAAAGTTTCTTCATAATATACCTCGCAAAATTCAAATTTGTCTTACACATTATATCATGAGAACCTATAAAAAAACTACCCCTAATACTTTCAATCTTTCTGCTTACTCAAAAACTCTTCCAATTCATCAATAGCTTCATACAGTAGCTTGGCAGTAAAAAACAAAGCTAAATCATTATAAACTACTTCTTCATCTGTGCTGACCATGTTCTGAATAATTGCTGCTGCACCTTTAATTTTATCAATAGACTCTTGCATATTTTACACTCCCCTCTCATCCAAGTACGTGTATGATACCTCTCATTTTTACTTTGTCAAGAAAATGTTTTTAGGCATTAGTACCCCAAAGCACCTCAAATTTTTCTGAGCAAACTCATTTACTGCAACTACAGGTACTGGATGCACTAAATCAAACACATGGGTTACAAGGTCTACAAGATTACTTGGAGTAAATCAATTTTCATGATGATAAAATTGCTCTCAATTGGATAAGTACCTTCAAGACTTCCCAATGTATAAATTATCTCAAAGAATTTTTATCTACTGAAAGGCATAATAATAGGCTGAAGCACACACAACTCCAGCCTATTACCCATTTATATTAACTCAGAGGATTTTTTGCTATCTCTCCGACGGATAGCACCTATAACTATCCCAGCCACCTCATCCATGTCGATATTGTCATACATGGATGGATACATCTTTTGTAACCTTATTAAATCCAAAACATCACTCATATACAATGCATACAATGAGGACTCAGCAAGCAGGTCTAGGATGGCATACCCCAAAGTAACCTTGCGTCCCACCTTCTTAAGCATTCTTGTTGGGACTAAAGGTTTTTCCCAACTAATATCCTTATAAAAAAGATACCTCCTACCTTCACTTGCAACTACAATGTAAGTAGTCGTTGCTTCAATAATATTTGCATTTTCAATGCATTGTCTGAAACCATGCTTAGTGACTCCAGTAATCCTTATTGAGCCATCATCAATGACTTGCATCCTCCAATTGAGTAAATCAGAGGTATCCTTTTTTATATATCCTTTCTCTTCTAAACTCATACGCTACCCCACCCTTCATGAAAACCATACGCATCAAAGAACTCGTCAATATGCGTAAGGCAACTATCAAGTCTACAAATATTTAATGGGTCATGAATACCACATAACTCCAAAATTGCTGGAGTGATAAGGTCATCATTATAGCCATCTGGGTCAAGCGTAATAAGAACATGAACCCTATGAATCTGCTCCTGCATGGCTTTATAGAAAAGCATGACAGGGTTTTCTGTAATATCTACAATGCATCTGTAGATAAAATAATCCACATCACCAATAGGTGTGTGAATCATTGGCAGGGATTTTGTATCAGTAACTACCCCTAAAACAGATGATTTGCACTCATATTCATGAGTTCCATTTGGCAACTCAAGGGTCACGCCAAACACATTACCATCGTTTTCAATGGAATCAAATGCGACCAACATACGCATCCACTGGTCAATCGCCTCCACTGCCTGCCTATATGCGTTCCCAATCTGCTCATCAAGGACTGCGTCTACGCCAGTATCATAGATAACCACCGAATTATCTACGAAATCCAGCACAGGCTGGGATAGTTTTGCAGTCTCCTGCAATAAAAAATTGTTTAAAATAGCATCATACATTGGAATCTACCTCCTGAGAAATATAATAATAGGGAAATAGAAAAGACTTCCTCTAGGAGAAAGCCTTAAGCATCATCCCTGATAATATAGGGATAACTCAATCAATATAAAATAACCTCAGTTACCAGTAGTAGCTAGCAACTAAGAGGTATATGCGTCAAGTTTACTATATATAAGAAAACAACTCAGCTATGAACTATTGCCACTTTTTTATATGACTGATTGCTATTCATATTGGGATTTTGTTAGAAATAAAAGAAAAAATGGAGTTTGGGATTAAACCCAAACTCCTGAAGCATAATTATTTACTATATCATTTTCGCGATACTCTTCCGCTAATTTAGCAACCTGACCATAACTCTTATGTTCTTTTCCATCAAACGGCAACTTCATAAATTCCCTAAATGGAATCGCAACAGTTTCTCCGCCATAAGGAATAACTCTTCTCACATCAAAATTGCAAATCATCATCTCAGCGGTTGTCTTGGTATTACGGAACAAAATCACAAAATAGTCATCTGCTAAATCACTTAACACATCTGAATTTGAAGTATAATAGGACTTTTTCCCCTCATATTGAACAGTAAAATCATTTACAAACCCAGCAAAGTAATCTCTATAACATTTTATAAGTGGCTGACCTACTTTTTGAGCACTTGTTCTTTTGCTATTCCCCTTTGAAGCTTTGTTTGTATGAAATTCACGGTACTGCATAGAAAATAACCATTTAAAATCAGAACCTCTAAGCTGGTCAAGCATTATTTTTTGTTGTTCATCTCCGAAGCCAGTTTCATACTCAGCAGTCAGAAAATATGGACTATCTTCGTATATAAAACCATCTGAAAAGGTTTGAACAAGTTGTGAAAAATCTGCACTCTGAACATGCGACTTTTTCAATGCCTTCATGAAACTTTTTCCGTCACCAAATTTGATATCTTTTGGCTTTAAAGTAAGCTCAGATATTATTTTATAGTTCACACCTGAATACTTATCTAACAATTTTTGAAATGGAACTACCCCTGCCGAATTAGCCTTAAATACTTCTAACTTATTTTCTAAGTATGCATAATAATTTTTAGTATCCATATCTGTAACCTTATGGACATTTCCACTAAACCCATTAGCATCAATTGCATTAATAAAATACCACGCAACTCCTATGTCATAATACATCTGTATATCATTTTCCGACGGATTAGAAAAGTCGACTGCAACCTCATCCAAAGCACTAACATACATCTTATAGATTTCTTCATAGTTATTGCGAAGTCTTATCATTAGTTCATCATAAGCTACATCAGTAATTTTAGAATAAGCTCTAACTTTTCTCTTGTGCTCCATCCACATATCAGAAGTATAATGATTAGCTCCATTGCTTAAGTCCCTGCTTACAAAAGAATTGTGTAATTCAGCCAAGCGGGTTCTGACTTCTTTTTCATCATGGGACATACTATATAGAAAACAAGCAACTCCAATATCAAAATCGTTTACGACCATTTCGTTTGCGTCTACCGATGCAGCTACACATCCTGAGCCAGCAAAGACATCTATGAACGGCAATAGTTGTTCCTTCTTTGGAGCAACCCATCCCTTAGTAGCAGGGTCAAAAAATCTCAACGCAGCTTCTTGTCTACTAGCTTCATAAAATGCTGACTTGATAACCTTCGTCAAATATGGTTGCTTTTTCCCATTTCGTCTAATGTTAATTGCATGATATGAATCCCTATTAATTAACTTTCTATACCTTGGGCTAATCTCCCATTTATTTAATATGTTAGGCTTTATACCAAACTGTTTCAGAAAGTCAGCATCTCTAAGATTATATTCAGTTATACAATAGAAACAAATCTTCTTAAACAATACTGGATAATATGTTCTTTCTCCTGTGGCTTGGTCACATAAAATACCAATATTACCAGCTTTTGAAAAGCTATAAAAAGCATTAAACCAGCTAACAAGCTTTGTAGTATCACCAGACTGATTACAGAAATACATAAGAGCATTCATCAGCTCATCATAAAGTGGAAATGTCTGTGAAAAATTTATATTCCCAGCCAGAACTGCATCTATATATTTCTTCTCATCTCCACTTATTGCCTCAAATGGCTCATAAGTGAGTAACCTAAGCATCAATTCACGCATAAAAATAGACCTACCTTTTCTTAAGATAAGTCCATTGTACTATAAATATTAAAGACACGCTATTACAAAATAAGACCGAACTTAATTAGCTAAAAAATCACCCTAAATGCGTACAAATCCCGAACTGGCTTTATTGAATAATAAAAATTGACTTTTGCCATCCCCAGATAGAGCGTTTCAAAAAAGCGTAATGGAAACATCCCCATTTCGTCCCCAGCAGAAAAAGAAAAAGCCCACAAAGCCCGTAAATTCAAGCTTTGTGAGCATATTTCCGCTATTCAAACTCGCAAAGTTTGGTTTGCTTTTGATTGTTTTAATACAGTCATCTATACTATCTTGTATTGATAATGTGTATCTTTTCCACTCATTATTTTTGTTTCACATATTTTTAGTACCAATCCAGTACCATTGCTATATTGCCATTATTGAGTGTAGTTCTGGTGGCTTGCAGGTTTGTTTACTATTCAGAGAATAATCATCTGATGGTTTGCAAGTCCACCTATGAAAATTATAATCCGCAACCGCTAATTCTGCAGTAAGAAATTTTGTGGTACTAATGGATAGCATCATCCTTTTCCATATCATTCATCAATTTATCAAAATCACTTTCATACAGCGAATCCTGTATAACTCGTATTTTTCAAATTCGCTTTCTGCAAATTCTTTCGCAATAGCTGCTAACGAATAAAATTTATATTTGTATGTTTTTCCATTGTCGGCAACTTGTGCAAAATTTGCACAAGTTGAATTTTCATCTAATTCTCCCTCTTTAAAAACGTTGCTCAGATGTTTTGTAACCACACTTCTATCTACATCAAAAAGCTGTGAAATTGCCTTCTGCGTAAGCCATACATCGCCATTCTGAACCCTGACTTCAATTCCGTCTTCTCCTGCATCTCGTGTGAAAACCAAAAAATCAACAGTGCTATTTCTTATCTGTAATTCTTTGCTCATAAAATTTTACCTTTCTCTATTCTCCTACTATCTCGTTGCTCAAGACTCTCATAATACTATCATCCACCTTTGTCTTTGCCAAAAGATTAATATTCCCATACCAGACTACTTCCTGATCAATAACAGCAAACCGCTCACATGATTCTTCTACTGTTTTCATACAACAAATGACTGAGTGACTCTTCTCTTTCTACTGTAATTCTACCATGAAACCTATATAAAGACATTCCCCATTTTCACTTGCTTTAATATAAATTTTTCCTTTTATTCCGGAAACACAATCTCCACACAGAACTCATTTTCTTCTATCCGGGCGCTGATTTTCCCATCCATACGAAGTACCAGCTCTTTCGCGATTGATAAGCCGAGACCGCTGGAAGTCTTAGTAAATAAAAAGATTGTTGATGCAAGGATCGTGTAGAGATACATGGTCCTTTTGTTGTGCAAATATCACAAAAAACAAACACAGATTTTGTAATGGGGTACGCGCTTAACCTTTGTAAAATCCACATTTCTGCTGTACCATATAATCAGAATATAAAAAAAGGAGATTGATATGGCACTAAACAGGGTTCGGATTGCGGATGTTGCAGATTCATTAGGCCTAAGTACAGCGACTGTCTCAAAGGTGATTCACGGCAAAACAGAAAAGATCTCGGATGAGACGGTAAAACGTGTCCAGCAGGAGCTTGAACGCTCAGGGTATATCCCAAATATGGCGGGCATTCTGCTTGCGAGAAATAATTCAAGAATCATCGGTGTGGTGGTGAATGACAATGAAAAGTATGAAGGCAGGGTCTTAGAGGATGGATTTGTGATGTCATCGCTTAATGCTCTTTCTCATGAGGTAAATGAAAAAGGATATTTTCTGATGATAAAAACGACATCTGACATCAGTGAGATTCCGGTGTTTGCTTCCATGTGGAATATGGATGGGCTGATTCTGATGGGCTTTTGTGAAGCCGATTATGAGAAGCTCAGAAACCAGATGAGGATATCGTTTGTTGTGTATGATGGTTATTTTGAAAAATGCTCCAAGGTGGTCAATCTGGTCATCAATCATTATGATGGCGGTTATCAGGCAGGAAAATATCTAAAGGAGCTGGGACATAAAAAAGCGTTGTGCATAGCGGATAATTTCATATGCATGGATAAAGAGCGCATCGAGGGCTTTCGCAAAGCCTTTGAACCGGGGAAAACATTAAGATGGGAAATACCAAAGACAGAAAAGGAAAGAATGTGCTTTTATGAGGATAAATATAGAGAGCTGGTAAAGGGCAATGTTACAGCTGTTTTTGCAGTGTCGGATTTTTATGCACTTGAATTTATGCGGTTTTTGCAGGGGGAGGGAGTACAAATTCCAAAGGATATCCAGATAATAGGTTTTGATGACAATCTGGCAAGCAGGGAAAGTAATCCTGCGCTTACAACGATTCATCAGGAGGCGCCTCTTAGGGCCAAAACTGCAATCAAGTGCCTTGAAGCAATGCGCGATGGCGCGGAATGTGAGACAGAAATTGTGTTGCCGGTTGAGTTAATAAAAAGAGAAAGTACGAGGAAATTATAATGTCAAAGTTTATGAAATCATTGTGTAAAATAGCTATTCCTGTTACCTTGCAAAGTATGCTGCAGGCATCCTTTTCAATTGTAGACCAGATTATGATAGGACAGCTCGGAGAGACTAATATATCGGCAGTGGGATTATGTGGGAATTTTTCTCTCATTTTTTCAGTGGTAATCGGTGCAGTGAGCACGGTTGCGGGAATATTAATCGCGCAGTTTATCGGTGCGGAAGATAAAAAAGAGGCATGGTGCAGCTTTGATGTGAGTCTCATTTGTGGAATTATGATATCAGCATTATTTCTGTTTGCAGCAGGATTTTTTCCGTCGTGGATTCTTGGTCTGTACACAAAGGATGTGAGTATTGTAAATACCGGCGCGGTATATTTCAGGATTGTAGCGTTTTCCTATATTCCAATGGCAGTAAGCAATATTTTATCCTCATGGCTTCGATGTAAGGAGCATGCCACGATACCGTTTCTGGCAAGTTTTGGGGCAGTTGCAGTAAACACAGGTCTTAATTATCTGCTGATATTTGGAAAATTCGGATTGCCATGTATGGGAATAAAGGGAGCTGCGATTGCAACACTTATTTCACAGTTATTTAATCTTGTAGTTATTGTCATCGGATTTGCTTTATCTATCAGGAAGGATGGAGATAAACCGGTATGGTCATTGCACTTCAGTAAAATTACTATAAAGGATTATCTTATCATGATTATGCCGATTCTAATCAGTGAGTTTTTGTGGAGCCTCGGACAGAATGTCGAGTCTGCCGTCTATGGTCATCTGGGCACGTCAAATCTGGCAGCGTACACACTTACCTGCCCGATACAGGGGCTTATCGTAGGAGCGCTTAGCGGTTTGTCGGCGGCTGCAGGTGTGATGGTCGGCAAGAGGCTTGGCAGGAAAGAATACGATGAGGCTTACACAGAATCGAAGAAGATCATGTATGCAGGCTTAGCCGGAGCGGTAGCCGTTTCTGCACTGCTTATTGTATTGGCAGGAGCATATACCGGATTGTATCGTGTGGATGACAGCGTAAAAGCGCTTGGAAAGATACTGCTTATCGTGTTTGCCCTGTATGCACCAATCAAGGTGGAAAATATGATACTTGGAGGTGGAATTATAAGAAGTGGCGGCAATACCAAAATCATTATGGTGATTGATATTGTTGGCACATGGTGCATCGGAATCCCACTGTGTTTGCTTGCAGCGTATGTATTTAAGTGGGGCATCGTTGGTGTGTATACATTGCTTACCACGGAAGAAATATTCAGGCTGGTTGTATCGCTTGTCATTTTTAAGAGGCGCAAGTGGATGATTAGCTTATCGTAGTGTGGTTTTTTAGTAAAATTGAGCCGGTGGTGAGCTGGAAATCATGTACCCTGACCGGATGCAGATATAACAATCGGGTAGGAGGTAAATAATTATTTTATTTACCGTCCTCCCACACCACCCGGCATACGGTTCCGTACCAGGGCGGTTCTTTAGTTTTCACTAACTATTAGATAATAGTCAAGCATGGATGTATATCCCAGCTTGGCTATTATTTTCTTTGAAAAGATTTGGTTCAAGGCTTTCGCCATTCTCCAGTAACCTTTTCTACTATAAGCAAGTTCCTTGACTTTCCAATCTTCTAGCCCCAGCGCTTTCAGCATTCGATATTTTGTCTTGATTCTCTTCCATTGTTTCCAATAGACTGCTCGGATTCTCCGTCTTGCCCATTCATCCGTTTTTATGAGAAGTCCTTTCATGTCTGCCAGCCTGAAATATTCCACCCAGCCTTGCACATACTCTTGATATTTCTTCTCACGTACTTCATTGCTAATGCCTTTATTTCGGTCGGTGAGTTCTCTGATTTTGTCTTTCATCTTAATTACCGACTTTGGATGTATTCTTAATCTGCATTTTCCCTTATGTCTATAAAAGGAATAGCCAAGATACTTGACCTTGCTGATGTGTGCCACCTCTGTTTTCTTCCGATTAACTTTGAGGAATAGTTTTCCTTCTATAAACGGAATAATGTTTTCTAAGGTTCTTTCTGCACTTTTCCTGCTTTTGCAAAAAATCATACAGTCATCTGCATAGCGGACAAATCTATGTCCTCTACGTTCCAGTTCCTTGTCCAACTCATTTAGCATTACATTACTAAGTAACGGACTAAGCGGACCACCTTGCGGCATACCGACCTCTGTACGTTCAAACATTCCATTTGCGATTACTCCCGCATTCAGGTATTTGTGTATTAAAGATATCACTCTGCCATCTTTGATGGTTTTTGACAATACTTCTATCAGCTTACTCTGGCATACGGTGTCGAAGAACTTTTCCAAGTCCATATCTACCACATATACATAACCATCGTTTACATGCTTTTGGCATTGTCTAAGGGCATCGTGTGCTCCTCGCTTTGGCCTGAATCCAAAACTGTTCTCTGAGAATTGCTCCTCATAGATTGGCGAGAGTTCCTGTGCTATTGCCTGTTGTACAACTCTGTCAACAACAGTTGGAACTCCAAGCTTTCTGAACTCGCCTTTTGTTTCCTTGGGTATTTCTACCCTTCGAACCGGGGTAGGTTTATATTTTCCTTCCCTTATCTCCTGGATTAAGGATTCCTGGTTTTCTCTAAGGAAGGGCAGAAGTTCATCCACCTGCATACCATCGATTCCGCCTTTTCCTTTGTTTTTCCTGACTTGCTTATAGGCGTTGTTAAGATTGTCTTTTCGCAAAATCAGATCCAGAAGATTGTTCGTCCAATAGTCTGTGATGACACCGCTCTTTTCAGTAATCTTAGAGTAGTCGAACACTTCTGCATACTCTTTCTGTTCCGCAGATACCATTTGCAGATAGTCTTCCATATGAAGTTGTCTGTTCTTAAATCTACTTTCAGTTACATTCATTGCTTGTGTCTCCTAAAGTTCAGCCCTTCGCCGATGTCTTAAGCCATCGGTTTACTATGGCTTCTGCTGACTTCTCGCCATTCGTTGTTACTGACGGATTTCATACTCTGTTTCCATCCGCTGACAAGACCTCCCTTGGTACCACACGTCACTTTCTCTCCATATATCTGCCACATTTACTTTAGTTAATTCCGAGTAGTTATTGGACTTTGACTTGTTATGCAGCCTTATCCTTAACTATAGCCTCATGTGATTTCTGTTCGTCAGACCAGAGATTTGCCTCCACCTTCCTTCAGATTCCCCTCACGTTAATCATAGTCTTGCTATGAACAGGACACCCTTGGTCTTGGCTGTATCCTTCCCACTACTAGGGCGGATTAGGAACTTTCATCCATTAGCGACGTGCGCCGCAAGGCGCACATAAAAGCCTCATAAATGGCTTGTTTTCGCCATTTATGAAGCTCTGTTTACTATTCAAACTCGACTTTTCCTAACTAATTTTATTTAGAAATTATTCTCTGCCGAGTATGTAAATCCTTTGATTATTTGATATATCCTACTAAATTTATAAAATTATAAAATTTATCGCAACGGTTTTTAAGTTTTTGCTTCTTGATTACTTAACGGCGGAAAAAGAATGTTTTCACATAGGGCTGTTGTTTACATGTCATTTTTTTGTTTTTTTAATTCTATACCCACCAGTACAACAGATAGCACAAACGCTGAAAAATCAGCAACAGGTCCCGCAAGCAATACTCCCATAATTCCGAAACGAAGCGGGAGCAGCAGGGTAAGCGGAATCAACAAAAAGGTCTGCCTTGTTAATGCCAACAGAGCACCTCTTAACGATTTTCCTATTGCGGTAAAAAAACTGGAAGAAAGCAACTGCACACCATTTACCAACACCATGAAAAGATAGGTACGCATGAACAAAACAGCAAATTCAAAATATAGCTCGTCCCCATCTCCGAATAGCGAAATGATAGATTGCGGGAAAAATTGAAATGCGATGAAAGCAATAGTGGAAACAACAAGGTTCCATTTTACCGCAAGCAGGTAAGCCTCCCGTACACGATGGTATTGCCCTGCCCCATAGTTGAAGCCGATAATCGGCTGTGTTCCCTGCGAGATTCCTACAACAATCGCAAGGATTATGGCATTTGTTTTCATAACGATTCCGCAAGCAGCTAAGGGGATATCTGATCCATATTTTGTTAATGCGCCGTAATAAGTCAACGAATTGTACTGAATGATTTGAATCACGGTAACTGCAATCTGGTTTGAGCTGCTGCTGATTCCCATGCTGCAAATTTTCATGCTTTGTTTGATGTCCAATAAAAACGACTCTTTTTCAAAATGGATTGTTTGGAAACGCCATAGGTAACGGAGTGCGAGTATGAAGGAAAAAATTTGTCCAATAACTGTTGCCCAAGCTGCGCCGGCAATTCCCCAATCGCAAACAAAAATAAAAATGGGGTCAAGAATGGTATTGATAATAGCTCCCACAACCATGCAGACCATTGAATACTTTGGTTTTCCATCTGCTCGAATCAAATTGCTCATACCATTCGTTACAATGAGAAACGGCATTCCAATCAATGTTATGCTGGCATACTGCTTTGCATATGGAAATACATCTGTCGTTGCCCCAAATGCCTTTAGGAGCAAAGACAGAAAAGTTTCTCCAACCAGCAAATAAATAATTCCGAAAATTCCCATCAGAACAATACCATTTCCCGCTGCTTTGGCGGCAGCTTTCGGCTCTTTGCGTCCAAGACAGAGGGAAACGCGGGAAGCACTGCCAATTCCGACCAGTAGTGCAATGGCAAGGCAGATGGTAGAAAACGGGTAGGCAACATTGGTTGCTGCATTTCCCAAATAACCGACCCCTTGACCAATAAAAATCTGATCCACAATATTGTAGATTGAGCCGACAAGAGACGCCACAATACTGGGAACAGCAAAATTTTTCAACAGCTTTGAAATTTTTTCATAGCCCAGAGGATTTTCAGTCATTGAACTCCTCCCCCTTTCTCTCTATATGGAGTTCCGATGTGATATTTCTGCCCGCCTGTATTAAGAAATCCATAAAAAGGTTCTGCTCGGATTCGCTCATACCCTGCAATAAAAGAGCTTCTGTCTTTTCGCATACCGTCTGTACCTCATCAATTACAGACAGCGCACGTTCCGTAGGATACAGCTTACACGTCCGCTTATCCTTATCATTTGGGGAACGCATAATCATTCCCTGCTTTTCTAATGCCGCAACTGTCCGTACAATATTGCTCGGATGAACATAAAACATATCCATTAAAGAATCCTGTAAAATGCCGGGCGAACGACAGATTTTGATTAAGAACATATATTGACTGTTGTTGATTCCATAGGGGGCAAGTTGCTTGTCCAAATAGATTTTGTAAAATCGGTCTGTTACGGAAAGCCATTTTAATAGTTTCATAGATATATTCCTCCTAACCACCAGTATCATAACGCAATATGCGTGCGCACGCAACTACTTTTAACATTATATCTGCCGCTTTGTCCTCCTAAACACAAATCAATTCTACATCTATAATCTCTACTGCTCTGCTACGAATATTATTCATTTTCCCGACCCATTCAAGCTGATTTTCTGCCTTTCATCTATTGTTTCGACTGCTTCTCTCTGTCTTTCAGAAAGACCTTCAAATATATCCATACAAGCACTCCTTTCCAAAAATAACGGTTTCAAATCAAACTATATAACACATCTTATCAAACTACTTGTCCCATAATCTGTACTTGTTATTTGTCACCCATTGATTCTTCTTTATCCGGAACATACTCCATAATCTCACCATAATCCGTCCCTAATTTTTTACATATTTTATCTAAAATAGGCATAGCAACATATTCATTTTTCCCAAGCTTTGTCATGGTATTAGGTGCTATTTCTGCTTTTTTTCTCAAATCCGCTCTGCTCATTTCTTTTTCGGCTAATTTTATCCACAATCGCTTATATGATACTGCCATTGCTAATCCTCCATATAAAATTTCATCAAACAATTCTATATCACATCATACCATATATCTAATATTTTCTCAATATTTTTTCGCACGTTCTCGCGACTTTCTATACTTCCTTCAATAGCCAATATTTCGATTTGTGAATCAATATTTTTCTATCTAATACATAACTGGAAGAGACAGAGGAATTACCTTCCTCTGCCCCTATTCCACATCTTATCTTCTGCTTTATCTTTACCAGCATCTCTACCAACACTCTCATCATAAATTCTCTGGAATTCCTCATACATTTCGTCTCCATCCAGCTTTATCCCAAGCCTTTTCATTACATCCGAGAACAACCATATGCTCCCACTAACATCAGCAATATCAAATCCGAATATATCAGCCTTAACAGAATCACTAATATTCTCATAACCACCAAGCTCTGATATCCTCCTGACAATCCAGCCAGCTTTGTCCACAGACACTTTTTCTTCAGATTCCATAAATTCACTTTTACCTGTTACATCAGTAATATCTTCATCCCTTCTTGCCGTATTTACATCAGACGCATTACGAATATCTGGCATTACAGACGTATTGTTCTGATTATTGTCTGGATTCACTACCTCAACATTCGTCTCCGGCTCAACAGCCACATCTTTCTCTGACACAGCCTCCTTTTCCATCCCCGGTATATCAACATCCCTGTCTGCAACGATTTCTTCTTTCCCAGACACCACATAATAAGCTGTATACAAATCTTCTTTCACAATGCCATCAGCAAGCTGCAACTGCTTCTTAATCCCTCTTTTCTCCTGCTTCAATTTGTCCAGTTCTTTCTGCACTCCCACATGCCATATCTGGTACTCACGATACTGCTCCTCGTTCTTAATATTCCGTTTCCGACTAGAACTTTCTCTGTATATCTCCTTCTGTCTGTCCTCAATCTGCTGGATCTTTTCTTTCTGCTCACTTATGAAATCCACAAGCTCCACAACACTTTTGATGTCATTATTTACAAGCAGCAGATATTCGTCCTGTAACTGATGAAACCTTTTCAAATCCTCTGTATACTTTGCTCCACCAACCTCAAAACGCTTCTGCTCTACAATCCTTAATCTGTATAGCTTTGCATAAAATTTCTTCTGATATGGTGACAGCTTCACTCTGTGCAATCCCATGATATCCGACGAATAAAAGTAAGGCTTTGCCATCCAAGGCATATCCACATAATGCCGTAACATATCTTCTGAAAACATCTCGTCCAGCTTTGCCAGTTTATGATAATATCTAAATCCCGGTGCCTGCACCTCCATCCACGCATCTTTCTTGAATACATATCCCAGCCGTTTCATCAGATATATAAAATGCTCTACATTCCCTGCTGCATACGCACACATCTTGGCATCTCTGAGAATTATCTCTTTCATTGACATTTCTCTTTCCCACTTGTCCCTGCTGATATTCTTAGGGTTCCTGCTGTACTCCGCCGGCATTATGGAAAGTCCAAGTTCATCACAATATTTATTTGTAATAGGCTGGAGATGATTCTTCCAGTTGCTTTTAGGTGAATTGTATTTCTTGCCAGTTGTCATACTGACACTATTCCAGATCAGATGTCCATGCATATGCTCCTTGTCAGTATGAACCGCATACACAGCCTCATAATCATCTCCCAGTAAATTCTTCGCAAAGTGCTCCAGCACATACATTGCCTGCTCTGCACTTACTTTTTCTTCCGGTGAAAATGATATGATCACATGATAGCCCTGCCTTTTACCCGTCTTATGAAAAATATTCTTTGTCTCTTCCATCTGCTCAAATGCTGTGTCCGCCAGGCAGTTAATACCGCCCACCAGTACACATTCTTCTGTCTTATCCGGGTTCTGGATATATTCCAAGGCATTCTTCAAGTGCGATGCCGGATTTCTGCCCTCTGATTCCTGTATATTTAAGATCTTTGTAATCGCCATACTTCCAGCACCTCCCCAAATGTTTTCTTTACATCATCCAGACTGTTCTGCAGCTTGTCAATGTCGCTGTAATACAACCTCCCATGTGAATTGCCAAGCTTTACCGCCTGATTAATATTATTTGCAATACCGGCAATAACACGGATTGCTCTTGCCCTGTCCTCAGGATAACTTGTATCTATATTGCCTCCTGTCCGGATTAATTCTCTTATATAGGCACTTGCTGTCATTCTCGTCCGTTTAAGTGCCGCTTTCAGAATATCCATATCTTTTTCTGACAGCTTCACCGATATCTTATAATCTTTCCTGTCAGACTTGTATCTTCTCTTTCCATCTGCCATACATTTCTCCCCTTTCGTAATTTTTCAATGCTGTATCAAACCAATCTCTTTTTATCTGTACCATTGCTTTTCATCCTTTCCAAAAGTTCTGCTTATAGGTTTTGCAAGATGCGGAAAAGGTCGGACCTTTTCCCGAAAAAATATAAACGCATCAGCGTTTACATAATTTTTCGTCTTGGCAGGAGCTCCTGCACCCTGTATATGATATGTGGTGGTTAATGTACCACCACGATTACTGATATGGTGGTTGAAGTTCCACCAGAGTTGTAAAGTGGTGGCACTTTTTGCCATCACTTTATTGTTTTGGTGGCATTTTCCGCCACCACTTTTCCATTTTGATGGCACTTTCCGCCACCATGACTTTTTTCACTCTGATTTGAGTGGTGGCGCTTTTTGCCGTCACTTTGCTGTTTTGACGGCGCTTTTTGCCCCCACTTTTGCATTTTGACGGCACTTTTTGCCCCCACACTAATGAAACTGCATCACCACATCCATAATAACGATTTCCTCTGCCATCATCCTGGTCTGTGTTCTTAGCTGTAACTGTTCCGTAAAGGAATTTGGATTCTTAGGCTTATGCTTTTTCAGCCACTTAGCTTCAATATCATCAAGCAGCTCATATGCTGTTTCATTGACTTCATTTGCTCTCTCTTCAAGCTCGCCGAACCTCACCAGGCTTTTATATCTCATTGGATATTCTTCCTTGATATATTTAATCCACATACGCCCATACTTTCCTGCATCTATATCTGCCTTTTCTGTTCCTGCAACAAGCACCGGATAAAAGATTCCATCCTTTTCTTCATACGGAATACCAAGCTTTTCAAATGTTGTTTTACTCATAATGATTACCGCCTTTCTCATCACTCTGCAGGATATCAAGCACATGCTTTAATGGAACCAGCAGTTCTTCAACTTCTATACCTCTGTCAGATTCATCTAACGTCTGTAATTCTTCCAGTATCGTATCAAGATGAACCTGTACTTTCTTTGCCACCTTTATTCCACCAACAACCTTGATTTCATGCTTCAGCAGACATTGGATGATATAATCCTGTTTTGAAAGTCCGCTGAGTGAAACCTTCACATTCAGCTCCTGCGCTTCCTCCGGTGACATCCGAAATGCTACCACAACATTTCTCCATCTGTTCTTGGCATCCAGCCTTTTCTCGCTCATAATAATCTGCTCCTTCCGATATAAAACCTTTTACTTAAGTCCACATAACATCACATCCATACATAATGCAAAACTCTCGCCGGCATGATTCATAATGTTTCGCATCGCCATTATCAGACTGCCTTGTACTTATCAATACTTATAATCTTTTCCGCAGCCGCATCCATATCAATCATAGGTGCTGTTTCCTCTGTCTGCATGATTTCTACATCATCATCCTGTTCTTCACAATCCTCAAAGCTCGCATTGACAGCATCAAGTCTGTCCGCCATTGCCACCTGCTTTGATGGAAACAGATGCGAATAACGATATGTGATATCAATGCTCTCATGACCTACCCTGTCAGCTATTGCAACTGCGGAGAACCCAAGGTCAATCAGATGTGAAATGTGCGAATGCCTTAGATCATGGATTCTGATTTTCTTCACACCGGATAATCTGCATCCACGCTCCATCTCATGATGAAGAAAGCTCTTTGTTACCAGAAAAATCCTGTCTGTTGGTTTTTGGTCATATAACATTGCAAAATATTCCTGCATTTCTTCCGCAAGGAATTTTGGCAGCTTGATTGTTCTGTTGCTCTTAGGTGTTTTCGGTGTTGTAATAACATCCTGCCCCTGCAGTCGCTGATACGATTTATTTATTCTGACTGTGTTCTTTTCAAAATCAAAATCTTCCATCGTAAGAGCAAGCAGCTCACCTAATCTCATTCCCGTCCAGTACAGCATTTCAAATGCATAAAATGAAACCGGCTTGTCAATCACCGCTTCGGAAAACTTCTTATATTCTTCAGTTGTCCAGAAAAGCATTTCCTTCTTTTCTTCCCTGCCCATATTTCCGGCCTGTCTTGCCGGATTTGATTTCAGATTATAAAACCTGCACGCATGGTTAAATATCGCACTTAAGATGTTGTGCATTGTCTTCTTGTAAGTCTGGGAATAACTCTTCCCATTCTCATTACGAAATGCAACCATCTCATTCTGCCACTTGCGTACATCTCCCGGTGTAATCTCATTCATCTTAAGATTCTTAAAATATGGAAGTATCTTTGTATCCACAATGTGTTCTTTTGTAAGCCAAGTGTTGAGTTTGACATAATTTTTCACATCCTCTGTATACAGCTTCCAGAACTCTCCAAATGTCATATCCAGATTATTCTCCTGCCGTATTTTGTAATTACGCTCATAATCCAACGCTTCTCTTTTTGTTGCAAATCCTCTCTTCTTTATCTGTTTATTTTCCCCGGTCCAGTCCTTACAATAGAATTTGACGAACCAGGTGCCTGTCTTACTGTCTTTATAAGCTGGCATATTCATCATCTCCTTCTTTTCATATGCAAAAGCAGATGCCTAAGCCGATATAACTTTTGCACCTGCCTCTGTCTCAATCTTCTTACCTGTTGCTTATCCTGCATCACTCATACCATAAATGCGTTCTTCAAAATATTTTCTGCTTACTTTTCCACGGATTACAATGTAACCCTTCTTTTCAAGTTCACTGTTGATCTGTCTCATAAGCTTGTATGCTGCGGATCTTGAAATTCCAAGAATCTGCATCACATCTCCTACTTCTAAAAACTTTTCGTTCATGCCCTTTCACCACCTTTCCATTAAAATTTGTTTTGGCGTTTCTCCATACCAGTTCTGCTGATGTCACAACCAGCCTCCTCACCTGAGATGATCTCCTGTAATACCGCCCGCTCCTGCTCGAGGTACTCGGTCCGCTTGGGGGAGTGTCTACATTCGCTCGATTCCTATGAATGTCCTGGCAAATGCCTGTTAGATTTCTGATACCGCTCATTCAGTTGTTTTTTTTCAATACCATACCGTATAGATAATTGAATTGGTATTATTCTATACCGTGTGGTATTGAATTGTCAAGTAGTTTTTCTAATGCTTTCGTATAGAAAAACTTCCATTTTCATTTTTTCCGTGTTATACTGTCTTTAACAGTCCATCAGGGACAGATAAACGGAGGTAACTACACTATGACAATTGGTGAAAGAATAAAGAAAATACGGGTATTCCGTAAAATGACAATGGACGAGCTGGGCGGTGCACTTGGATTTGAAGGCAAAAATATGTCGGTCCGTATATCCCAGTATGAAACCGGTGCCCGCATTCCCGGTGAAGATATGATTCTAAAGCTTGCTGATGCTTTGCACTGCAATTACAAGGCAATCTCTGATTACAGCCTTGGTGCTGCTGAAGATATCATCGAAACACTTTTCTGGCTTGAAGAAAGTGCCACATCTCTCCCGGCACGTGGAAAAGGCACAAGATTTCCAGAGTATACAGCTCCCGGCAACCTGATTCATCTGACTGCAATGACACCTGCAAAACCTTCCGAGACTGCCAGACCAACTTACAATGAAGATGATTATGACAGTGCAGGCTCACCTGTCGCATTAACTTTTGAATATGGATTGGTAAATGATTTCCTTTCGGAATGGTGTGAAATGAAAACGAAATTAAATAATGGAGAGATTTCTCCTAACGAGTATTTTGAGTGGAAAATAACATGGCCTCATGCGTGAAACATAATGTCATCCGCTGTGCACCATCTCGATTCCGCTTCGCTGCATCTCGATGGAGGGCGTTCGCCCTATATGAATAGAAACCTGCTGTCTATGGAATGCAAGCATTCCAAGCCATCAATTTTCTATTCCCGCACAACTCACTTTAGTACCAAAATAGTACCACAAGGCAAAAAACAAGCTCGCAAATGCCCATTTTACTAGGCTTTGCGAGCTTTTGAAAATTATTCAAACTCCGCAACGGGTTGATGGAATGACCTTTTTCTCATGGTTTTTGTTAACATATTTGTTAATCTTTTATTCGTATTATCTGTATTATATATCTCCTATTACTCAAACAGTACTGTAACAGTACTTTAGTCTAAAGACAAAATAAATAATAACTCTTTACTTGAATTCTTGTTCTCCTTACCTGTAACCTGATAATTATGATTTATTTCTTTTACCTTTACATCTCCAAATGCAGACAACATTTCTTTAATAGCATCCGGTTCTGGTTTAACTCTTGTATTTTGGCTTAATACTATATATCTAGTTTTATCTTTCAAAACCGAAATAAGAGTTTCCATATTAGTCAAAAAACTATCTTTACTTGTAAAATCCATGTGAGATAATTCTCGCCCAAACATAGCATCATACAATCCATAAAACGCATCATAATTATTCATAGTAGAAGGATATGGTGGATCCATATAAACAATATCTACATTATCAATATTTTCTGCTAGTTCCATAACATCCATATTTTTTACACAGCATTGCTTACCCTCAAATATCGCATTATTGTATGAATCAAGATTATCTATCATATGCTCGGTAAACGATTGATTATGGTACGCCCTACGTCTTTTATATTTTTTATAACTATATTCTTCATCCCGTAACAATTGAATTTGATTCCACGGTACATTCATTCTAGAGTATGGAAGTTTTCTTATCATCGCACGACGCAAGAGCGCTAAAAACATATACCTTTCATATCCTTCAAGTTTATCAGCTATAGCTAATAATCTAGATAATTCATCTATTTCCTCCGGATAATACAATCGATCTGATAAAAACTCTATTCGCTTCCGTATACTTTTTAGACTATTACTGTCAATGTCATACTCAAAAACATCACGTGATAGTTGTGTGCTATTATTCTCAATCAAGGCCTTCGCAATCACTACATCCGCAAATAGAATATCATTTGAAATGACCGAATATCCTGCCTTTTTTAATGCATAAGAAACTGAACAGCCTCCGGCAAATATATCTAGTACAGTCCCTTCTTTTACCGGCATTTCACTTATTATCCAATCAACTATTTTTTCTTTATTACCAATATAGTTAACCTTCGGATACTTAGGCATTTTTCAAAGTCTCCTTTACTTGTTCTGCAAGCAAATAAGCCAGCCTTGGAGGTACTGCATTGCCAATTTGTTGCTGTATTTGAATGGAACTACCCTCAAATATAAAACTATCATCAAATGTTTGTATCCTTGCCAGTTCTCGACAGGTCAAAGCTCTATTCTGATTATAATGAAATATTTTCCTCATATCCCCTGTCACACAAACAGAAGGCTTTTTACTATCATATCTAATATATTTCCTAACGTCTCCTGATTTCGGTCTTATATCTTCCGGTATGTCATTTCTATCTCCGCCATCTTTTACATAACTCATTTTTTCCAGCATCTGCTTTGTATGCTTCATTGCCACGTGATTTGGTATTTCACTACTTTCTCCACTCGATAATCTCGGAAGATCTCCAATAACGTCTTTAATAGTCAAAATTTTGTCTGATTTCTGCGGATATTCAAATTCAGAATTCAAATCTTTTCTTACACCCACAATAACTATTCTTCTTCTCTCTTGTGCTATTTCATAATTCACAGTATTAAGTACATCCCATTTGATGCAATATCCGCAATTTTCAAAGGCTCCTACTATTTCTTTTATTGTTTTTCCTTTTAAATGAGTGGCCATTGCAGCCACATTTTCCATAAGAAATACTTTGGGCTTAATTGTATTAACAAAACGTACAAATTCTTTAAACAACCTGTTTCTATCGTCATCAACAAATGTTCTACCTATATTCCCTGCAATTGAGAAGCCCTGGCAAGGAGGACCACCAATGATAACATCTATATCCTTGTTTCCAACAAGTTTTTTTATATCCTCATTAGATATATTTTTAATATCGTCAACCAATAATTTATGTGATGGAAAATTTCGCTCATAAGTTTTTGCAAAATCCGGATTAAACTCAACCGCAAAGACATTTTCCATTCCTGCCTTATCAAAACCCGCAGATAAACCTCCTGCACCACAAAATAAATCAATATAATTAAAAGCCATTATTGTTCTCCGTTTTTTTCTAGGAATAATCTCCTATGATACTCTAGAAATCTCTTTCTTTCATCATTTAGCACTTTTTTATCTAAATGCATTTTTTCTAACTCAACACGAACTGTTGCATCAACATTTTTTCCTATTAAAATATTTCCTTGGTCATCAAACGAAATATCATGTTTGTCGAAATACTGATCTGTATTCGGCGATAGTAACAACGCGTTATTAACATCATAGGCTAATTCTTCTTTTCCTTCATCAACACATTCTTGTTTAGCCTTTATATGTGAATCGCGTAATCCTTTATAGGGTTTTTTCTCCAAATAGCAAATTGCATCACCATATAGTCTCACGCTTTCTTCAATTAATTCTTGACGATGAATCCTCAGTTTAATCGGGTCGCAATGATACTTACCATCATACTCATCTTCAACAATATCCGGATCATCCGCAAAATATATTTTTTTAGAATCCGAACTTACTTTTAAATCGATAAACTTTTTCAAAAAAGAAATCAAATGGCCTTTTTGATTATATTTTCTATCAATAAAATCATCAGCTTCTGACGCACGGAACTGACTATCTAATTCTTCTCTAGTCATATAACCTTTAGGATATAATTCAATATCCGTATACATCAATGCTTGTATGTCATTATCTGAAAGTTGCTTGTTTTTATCCAATGTACGAAGTAAAAAACCCATATGGTTTAATCGCCTGTTATCTACTGTCACGCCAGATGCAAATGACGAATTTTCATAAAAAATTTTAGAAAAGATAATTTGTTTTTCTTCTTTATTTGTAGTGTTTATAAACTTTTTTGCAAGTGGATGGTATCCTTTAAGCATAGGATACACAAACCCCAATTTCACAAACTGATTAATTCCTTTTCTCGCAGTTATTTTAGCATCCGCAATATCTCCTTTAAAATCAAATGCCGTTACCATCTTTTCTTGTAAATTATTATATAATTCACTATCCTCAAATCCGTCATCCAAAGCTTCTAATTCAGATTTATTCGCATCTATATAATTAATTATAATTCTTAACGCATTAAAAAAATTTTGTCCGTAAATATCTGTCCATTGTGCAGTTATTTTCCAATAATCCTCATACTGCTCATGACTTCTTCTTTGCTTAGATTTTCCCATTATATGCCCTCCTAAATAATACACTCATTGTTACTTATAGTCAACAATTACATTCCTTCAAAAAAATCATGAAATGACACCTCTAATGCCTGTAGTATCTTATCTAAACTTTTAATTGATAAGTTTCGTTTTCCAAGCTCTACTCCAGCTAAATACGTTCTATCTATATCCGCTTTTAATGCAAGTTTTTCTTGACTTAAGCCTTGTTCATTTCTTATTTCTTTGACCCTTTGACCAACATCATTCAAAATCATATGGACTCCTCTCTGTCATCGCTAGGTCTCCTTAACACAACGCTTAAATTATCCATCAATAGTTACTTATGAGTCAACGGACTATAAGTAACAATGCAACAAAAAAGAGAAGCATTTCTGCTTCTCTCAACCATATACTTTTATCTATGCCGACCTCTTATACGTTCCGGTTGTTCTAACTCCTTTAAAATATCCTCCGTCTTTACGTTCTTACTCTTCATCTCTAGATATTCCTCAAACTTGATTTCGAAATCAAACAGTTCTTCCCATCCCGGATCACGTCTTGCAACTGTACCATCTGGGTTTGATGCAGTTAATCGACTTACTAACGCTCCAAAGCCCTTCACATCTTCGTTGTTTATTGCAATCCTCATATCACTAGTAAGATAAGGCTCGCACGCTTTGTAATAGCCAACCAGTTCTAACCGCTTATCTTCGATATCTTTCTTCGGAATTAAGCCAAGACGAATATTAATCTTTTCAAGCCACTCATTTGCTTTTGCCTTCGCAGATTCGATAATACTTGCAGCTTCTTTCTTTGCCTCTTCCAACTTTTCTTCTGCCTGCTTAATGAGACTCTGAAGATTACGAAGAGTTCCCCTAAGTTCTTTTTCCTGAGTTTCCAACTGCTGAATCTCCTGCTTACGCATTTCAGCCTTGTATTCAAGCACGGATAGGCTATCACGCTCCGGTGTCTTTATCTCACCATCAACAACCAAACCTCTGCGGACACATATCTTTTTAAAATGCGCTCGTTCCATCTCCTTCCACTGCTTCGTAGCATTGTCTATACACTTCCCTGATGCATCCTTTTCATCCGGTCTTGGCGAATACTCACTACCGGTACGAACCGCAATCAAGTTGCGCATGGCTCTATCTAAAGAATTTCTCTTCTGTACCCCTGTCTTATATCCTTCCGCAACTGGAATATAATCAAAATGCATATGTGGAGAAGCCTCGTCCATATGGATATAAGCCCCTATCAGTTCCAATCCGGGATTTCTATCCTCAAACCCTTCAATATATTCAAGAAGACATTCCTTTGCTATATCACGCCACTCAGGATGTTCTATGAAGTCTTCCTGCTTTCCCCACTGAAACACATCCTCGTAAAACTCCTTCTCGCCATTCTTTGAATTGAGAATATGCGTCCGATAATCTTTGATCTGACGATCCTTACGTTTTTGTTTTGCATTATACTCACTAACTGCATCATCAAAAATTCGATGATATGCATGAGCTGTAGTTTCATCTTTCCAAACAATATTTTGCTCTGTTCTGGAAGCATCCACATTGCTTGGCAATTTGCCCTCTCCGTAATTTCGGAGATTATGCTGTCTATTTCCTCTGCCCTGAGGCATTGATATTGAACCCATTTTTTAATCTCCTTTCTAACTTCTGCTCCACTGGAGTAAAAGTGTATTTTTTCTGCTAATGCCTTTGTTACTTTCGGCGAAAGTAACGCCTTATGACTTTTGACACTTCGTATCAAAAGACGGCGCTCTTCGAGGACTCCTTTGCGGAGTGCAGTCATTCGCCATGACAGGCATCTCATAAGGGCTTTACCCTTGCCGATGGCTAACCCAATCTCAATAGGGCTTTGCCCTAAGGCGATGCCTTACCTAATCTCTCAGGGCTCTGCCCCGGCGATGCCTCCCCCGGTCTCATTGGGAGCTACACTCCCTGGGCGACGCCCTTCCCATGTAAAACCTTGTCGTAATTAAATCCACCTTGGACTTAATTACGCCTTCGGTTCAATGAAAAGAAAATACTCCTTCTTCCTTGACTACATTTCTACAAGTGCGTGCCACGCACTTGTTATTATTAATCAAGGTAAAAATTACCATCTGAATGACGGATGTATTCCCTTTGCATCCAAGTAATCTTGCCTAGCCTTTTCTCGTTCTTCTTCCGATTCAGCAGTCTTATACTTGGTGTAATTCTCATGCATTGCTAACAGTTCTAATTTCTCATTTAACGCTTTTCGTATCTCCGGCTCTTTCTCATAATCTTCAAATTCAAAATATGAAAACAAATCCAAAAACAGTTTTTGCGATATCATTATTTTTCGTTCTTTCATCTTCAACCTCCAAATGAAGATTGCAAGGTTGCAAGGATGCAATGTTATATATACTTTGCAATCTTGCATTCTTGCATCCTTCCTAAAAACCCCAATACCATTTATCTCCGGTCTTTGTTGCCGTAACATTCAGTTCCTCTTTTGCAGTAAACAAAGTTCTTTTCTTAATCCCATCTGCCTCTGCAGCTTCAAAAATTTCTGTACTTGGTTTGGGACCATCCGCCAGATATTTTGCTAAGAATTCTTTTGCCGATGTTAATTTAGTTACTTTCTGGTCTCCACTTAAGAGATCATCCACAGAAATATCAATTACACCTTCCCACGCAAATCCATTCTCTTTGTCTAAACGAAATGCAATCGAATCTCCCTCCGGCGCAAGACTGCTCTTATCATGCGCAATTACTCTGCAGGTAGGATCATCTTTGATTCTCCCAACTATAAGTACACTTCTTGCTGTAGCCTGAAAGTCGATAGAACCAAGCCCTCTATACGTTGATTTAGAACCACTTGCTTTGTTCATATGACCAATAAGAATGATTGCACAACTATATTTCTCTGCTATGTCTCCCAATCGCTTCATAACCGGGCGAATCTCGTTTGCCCTATGCATATCTACATTCGCACCAAGATACGCCTGTATAGGATCGAGAATGACCAATTTGGCTCCAGTCTCCTTTATAGCCTGTTCTATACGCTCATCAGACATACACAAGCCCTGTTCAGATTCATCTATCACAAGAACTTTGGAACAATCTGCCCCCGCCGCTTCCAATCGAGGTTTTACTGTATCAGCCAGACCATCCTCTGCCGTCTGATAGATAACATTGATAGGCTCTCGCTCCTGATCATCTTCAGGTAACTTCTCGCCCTTCGTTAAAAGAGCCGTCAGTTGTAATACAGCTGTTGTTTTTCCCTCTCCGGGATCACCCTGTATAATAGTTAGTTTTCCAAGCGGTATATATGGATACCAAAGAAATTCCACCTTCTTACTTTCCACATCCGCCATATTAATAATCTTTAAGTTTTCCATTTTTTGTTATTCCTGCCTTTCTCATAAATTGATTGATAGCCGGAATAACCTCTGCTATAATGACCTTATCAATAGAGTCCGCAGAGATTATGCGGTTATCACAAGAGTCCTTTCGGTTGCCGCCGTTAGGATTCTTTTTCGTTTTTGAATGCTTCTAATATTTCCAACATCGTTCTAATTGGTGTGAGTAGTTCCTCATCCATCTCATCAATCGAATTAATCCTCATAAGTTCCTCTTGAATGTGAATTAAATCATTTTGAAATTGAACCATCATCATAGGATTTCCTTTAGCAACAACTCTCTGATAAAGAGCGCTTTCTACCAGATAATCTTGTTTTGTTCTGGCACCGCAAAGGCGCACTCTGTCATCAAGTTCTAAAGCCTCCTCAGGGGACATTCGAAATGCAACGATTTTATTTCTCCATCTACCCTTTTTATCTTTTATCTTCTCCGACATTGAAATAATCCTCTCTTTCATCAGATAGTTTCTGAGCCATCTTAATCTGCTCCCCTGGGAACATATGCGCATATCGATAAGTTACTCTGATACTTTCATGTCCCATACGTTTTGCAATAGCCACCGCATCAAATCCCATGTTTATTAAAAGTGACACATGACTATGACGAAGATCATGAACACGAATACGCTTAACACCTGACAATTTACAACCACGATCCATCTCATGATGAAACTTTCCCTTCGACATATTGCTAAAAATACGCTGATTAGGTTTAACACCATAAAGCATACTAATGTATGTCTTTACTTCTTCTGCGACAAAATCTGGCATTGCAATAATGCGATTACTGTTTGCAGTTTTTGGTGTCGTGATTACATCCTTACCCTTTAACTTCTGATAGGACTTATTTACTTGAACCTCTAACTTTTCAAAGTCAAAATCCGAAGGAGTCAATGCTAAGCACTCACCCATACGAAGACCACACCAATAAAGTATTTCAAAAGCTACATATGATTCCTGCTTGTCCGCGATCGCCTGCGAAAACGTAAGATACTCTTCTTTCGTCCAAAACTTCATCTCCACCTTTTCATCCTGCTTAAAACTTCCCGCCTGATGGATAGGATTGATTCTTAAGCCATATAACTTACAGGCATGATTAAAAATACAACTTAGCTGCGCTTGGCATGATTTCAAATATGTCTGTGCGAACTTACCATTTTTGCCGTTCTCCAATCCAAGCATTTCATTCTGCCACTTAATAATGTCTGTAGCTCTAATTTCATTAATCTTACGATTCTCAAAGTACGGCAATATCCTTGTCTTAATAATGGCTTCCTTTGTAATCCAAGTACTCATTTTTACCTGAGGTTTCTTATCTTTTTCATAGAGTTCATAAAACTCTCCAAAAGTCATATCAAGATCCCCTGACTCTTTTACACGAAAAGAAGCTTCCCATTCTACTGCCTCTTTTCTAGTGGCAAAGCCACGTTTCGTGGTACGTTTGGTTTTCCCCGTCCAATCCTGATAATATACTGAGGAATACCATGTACCATATTTTTTGTCCTTATAAACCGGCATTGCTATCCTCCTTTCTCTACGCTACGCCATAGAACTTTTCTTTGAAGTACTGTCTGCTTACCTTTCCGGCTACAACGATATATCCCTTGGAGTTAAGTTCTTCATTTAACTTGCGGATAATCTTATAAGCATGAGCCTTTGAGCAACCAAGTATTTCAGCCACTTCATCAACTGTCATAAATACCTTCTCATCCATATGCTCTTCCTCCTTTCATTGAATAATTGCAATATTAACATTTTTGTTAACATGTTAATTGTATTGTAATCACCTCTTTTCTATTTGTCAATAACAAATATGTTAACATAACAAATTTGTTGTATTTCTATTATTCATATGGTACACTTATAGACGTAATCTGCAGAAAGTTTACAAATTAAATTTAAAAAAGAGGTTTTTGCTATGAATATAGGAAAGAAAATCCAGATACTTAGAAAGTTCAGAGGTTTAACTCAAGCAGAACTCGGCATAGCCCTTGGCTTTAAGCCTGAAGCAGCTGCCAACAGAATTACCCAATACGAAACAAGTTATCGTGTTCCTAAAGAAGATGCTCTTACACAAATGGCAGAAGTCCTTAAGGTTAGCAAATACAACTTCATCGAAACAGATGATACCGCCTGCGACTTCATACTTACACTCTTTTGGCTTGATCCACTTGAAGAAGGCGAACCTCTTATAGTTCCTTGGCTTCTTCATGGTCAAGAAGATGATAGTCGAGGAATGTCTATCCTACCTCGTTGGGCAGCTTTAACCACTGCTTTTTATAACGAAAACTCTGAAATGCCAAGACCATTTATTGAATTACGAGATGATTCTATAAATAGTTATCTGGCTGAATGGAATAGAATCCGAACATATCTGTCGGAAGAAAAGATTAGCAAAGATGAATATTTAGATTGGAAATTTAACTGGTATGAGCGAAAGTGTGATCCCGATAGAAGAATCAAATATACCATGTCTGAAATGTTCCAAAAATAGCAGACAGTACTGCAACAGTACTTTGAGAAAAAGTAAAAGCCGTGAAACCCTTTATTTAAAAGGTCTCACGGCTATTTGCTCGCTTACTCAAACTCTTGGGCGGAGAGATTTATTTGGTTGTTTTCTGATACATATTTGTGTATTTCATTTTTCATATTTATCATATTTTGCATTTTTGTGTACCTCGTTCAAAATTTTTAGAGCCAAAATGGAGCCACTCTTATAACTATAACCTAATACTTTATTGCTTTAATCATATCATGCAACGAGTCGTATCCGTATTCCTTTATTACTTTCTTCATATTTTCCGAATAACACTTCTCATATTCTTTTCCTTCAACAGACAATATAAATGATTCATTTCCTTTAATACTCAATGCCTTCTCTCTGTCTTTTATTCGCCGCATATAATAACTCATCACATCATTATACAGCCTATCTTTTCGTTTTCTTCCAACTGTTAATTTTCGATAATTATCATTTTCCACAATAACATTAATACCCGTTATTCGCACATGACCACCTTTGCGTATATCATAAACTCTTTCTTTATTCTCATTGCTTTTTAAATGCACTTGTTTTAAACATCTAATTACACACTCTTTAATATTCACATTTATATCTGGATCAATCTTCTCCGCTTTAAAAGAAATAACAATATCATCCGCATATCGTGTATATATAATATTATCTAAACTCAATTTTTTTAATTTTCCATAAATAATATTATCAAATTCCTTCATATATATATTTGATAATATTGGAGATGTTACTAAACCAAGTGGCAATCCCTTATCATTAACAGAACATAATTCTACTAGTTTGCTACAACTATTAATGCTTGCATTCCCATTATTATTTAATTCTTTATATAATCTCTGAATTAAATAATTATGGTTTATGCTTGGAAAGAAATCCTTTACATCAAAGAACAAAAAAATATCATTATACATATGCGCCTTAGCATTTTTTACTATAGATGAATGTTCTATATAAGCTTTGGCAAATATTGAATCAGAACATTCTTGTTTCAGTAGAGATACTATCCTCTCATGTTTTTCCCTTAAAAGATTTTCTCCATCAACATAAGTTACTATTTTTCTATATTTTTTTTTAGTTTTTATATACTTTTCTTCAAGAAATAATTCTTTATTCATTTAAAAACTCCAGTATCTCATTATCCTCTTCGCTTACAATATCATTCAACTCAGATAAAAAAATTCCCAAATTATTTTTCAAACCAATTTTATATAATTCTTTTTCTTTTAATATTGAAATTAATTCCAATGCTTGTAGCATATATAAACTATATGCAATTACATCTCTAAGTTCTACATTTATTTCTTTTACAGAAACCAAAATAGTGTTTGTCTCTGATTTTAGTTTTTCCTGTATGGTGTGATGTAAAATATTTTTATACTGACCACATACAAAATCTATATGTTCATACAATCTCTTTTTCTTTCTTAATTCTTTACGAATGTCGTTTATTGACAACAATCCCATTACTTGATATAAAATCACTTGTCCTGATACATAAGCTTGCAACTCATTATCATTTTTTGAATAAGAAATGACGCCCACACTATTATTGATTTTTCCAAATTTCATTTTTTCGAAACGAATATCCAGCTCTAATTTGCAATAATCAATAAAACTGCAAATTTTATCTCCAAGTATAGGTGTTATAGTGTTATTTACAAAATTAGTTCTTTTTTCTACATGTTTTTCAGATATTTCAAAAGAATATACTTCAGGATAGTACACTATTCTACGTATTTTAGAATCCGTACTAAAAAAAGCCAACTCTAGAAAAGCACTTATTTTTCTTTCCTCAATCCCCGTACTATCTGGTTCTAATACACACATTTTATCTTTTAACATCTCATTTGAAGCAAAGGCTGCCAACTCTGCCCCTGTTGATATACTATCATGAATAATAATTATTCCATTGGCAAATGCTGCACTCAATGTTTCTATGTCATTCAGATTTTTCAAAAAAATATCATCATAACTCAAATATCCCTCTCTTTTTCCAAAGACAAAATGTTCCTCCAGAATAAGAACATTTTTTTTAGGATAATGTTCTTCTATATATTTCTTTAGAACATTTCTCTTATCATATACAGACTCTTTTTTATATTTAGTTCCACACAGAAATATAATTCCTTTATCATCATCAATTGTAATTTCATTAAATTTATACATAGTTTTCTCCATAAAAAAAGGAATCCTACTTAAATTTGTTAAATTTTTTCTGAGTCAATTTCATTGGTTGTTTGCGTTCTGACCTGAGCGTAGTAGCGAAGGTCATGGTTGTGAACAACCAATGAAATTGAAATCTGAAATATGACGGTAGTCATACAAATTTAACTAATTTCTAAATACATCTACCTTAAAATGTTAAGGTGGCATTTATGCCTACTAGGATTCCAATTTTATATTATCACAACAGAACAATTTTTTCAAAACCATTTTTATCAAAATTTTTATCATATTTCTTTACTTTCATTTTATTCTCTAACAAATCCTCTTTTTTAAATATCGGATAAAGAATACCATCTAAATACTTTTTTGCCTGAGCATTATTTAGTCGATAATATTTAATTAATGTTATATATTTAATAAGCGTATTCTCAATTAGTAACATTTTTCGTTCTCTTTCTAAATATTTTTGTCCAACAATATCTTTAAACAAGACCATGTTAAGTAAAAACAAAAAATCGCCAAAACATATTTGAAAATCTGAATCTAAACATACCTTCATGTCCAAATCAAAATCTTCGTAATTAATCCCTTTTCCTATATATCTTTCTTCTTGAACTTCAAATTCAAACTCTGTCCATATCCCATCATAACACTCTTTCAATCTATCCAATATTTTTAAAACTAATTTTTCATCAAAACCACATACTATATTAATTATATCATAATCAGTTAAATCTACCCATACTGCATTATGATTTATAAGCAATCTGGATTTTCCAGACTTAGCAATATAAAACACTTCATCTGTGGAAATCGTAATTGACTTTAATGGTAAATAATGAATATAATATTTATTCTTTATTTTATTCTTCATACGGTATGCTTTATGTAGTTCATCGATATATTCTAAAAAATCTTCTGCCATCTTATATCTCTTTCGAATTTATTATGATTATATATTTTAAAGTATATATCGTTTTTAGCGATTTCGCAATCATCTTTGAATTATTTCCAAGCTATACTCTAACTCTCATACCGAAAAAACTCTCTCGCCATCATCTCCGCCGTATCCCGATTATAGCCCTTCTTCAAATACCCCTGCACAATCGTCCCAAACATCCCCTTAACCATTTCATCCTCAATATCACAATATGACTGCATTTCCCCGGATAAAGCCATTGCCACATACTCTATCGGCTTATTATCCAACAATTTGTGCAGCTTCGCCAGCGACTGCTCTGTCGTCCGCAGAGCAGCCTCAACCTCCTCACATTTTATTCGAAGCATATTCCCGTCAACATACCACACCTCAACATAACCATTATCCATGTTATAGGCACATTCTACAATGTTATCCAATCTGTTTTCATCCATCATATCAATCCACCCTTTCGTTTATCTCGCTCCATAAGACCTGTGATACTGTCTTGCCTGACTCTCCATGATTTCCTGCTCCTTTACCTTACCGATAATAGTATCAATTTGCTCCGCACCGGCATATCGTTTCACACGCTCCAGATCGTCAGCTTTTTCCTGCAATAATTCTGTTTTTGCAGACATATCTCTAATCTTGCCTTTATAGAATTCCACATCACTTGTGAGATGCTTAACTTTATCTCGCAGTTGAAGCACTTCCTCTTTTAATCTAACGCATTGGATTGTCAAGCTTTTTACCAGTTCCTTCAATTTGTTCACAAGAGGCAAAGCTACTTTATCCCGAAATGACTTTGCACTTGCAAACGCTCCCGGCTCTGGAAGTTGCCATTCAGGTTCTTCATCATATTTTCGAACATCACGTTGCAACAAATTCTCTGATTGCACCATCTGATCAATTCTGCTTCTCAATTTCTCCTGTTGTATTTCAAGCTGGGCATTATCTTTCTGTAGCTTATCCTGCATTTGTTTTAATGCCTGATTATCCGATTGTAACGAAGTTTGCTTCTGCTCCAGCTTTTCATTATCCTCTTGCAATTTATTTCGTTCTTGTTCCAATCGTTGGTTCTCGGACTGTAAAACACTCTGTTTCATCTCCAACTCGCTATTATCTGTCCGCAATTGCCATTGTTGCTGTTCCAAGTGTCGATTATCCGTCCGTAGTTCCAACTTTTTTATTTCAAGGCTTGTATTCTCCACTCGCAATTGTCGATTGCTTGCACTTAATGTTTCATTATCCCTTTGAACAGCAATACCTTCCTCTCTTGCTTTTTCAACAGCCTCCTCAGCCCTTACCTGCTTAATTGTAGTGGTCATTAGTTCCTGCTTCATAGTGGATACTGCCTGATTCAATTTAGCAACCTCTGTGGTCTTTTCCTGCTTTTGACTGTCTAATTCTGCTACTTCTTTAGCTCTCGCCTGCTTTTCAAATTCCAGTACCGATAAATGCTTTTCATGTGTATCTTTTTGAAGCCATTTGACACCATGTCGCTCCATCACCATAGCCAATTCCCGCTTCTCCGCTGCAATCCATTGATTCCACTCTGTCGCACCTCTCGTGCCACCTGTAAAACCCTCTGCAGCTAATGCAGATTTTAACGATACTCTTGTATCCAATCCTCGCTTGCTACCTGTAATATATGGTACAAAATCAATGTGTAAATGTGGTGTTTCCTCATCCATATGCAAGTGAGCAGAAAACACATACAGGTTAGGATTTCGTGCTTGAAACTCATCCATAAACTCTGTTAATATTTTCTTAGCAAGAAGCCCTTCTTCACTTTTGGCATTCATATCGTCTTTATTTCCAATCTGAAAAATTACTTCGTGAAAAAGTTTTTCCTGCTTGCCTTGTCTAATTTTTTCATAATAATCATCAATCACTCGATCCTTACGTTTTTGCTTTTCATTATATCGTTCAAGTGCTTCATCAAACAATTTATGATAAACCTGCTTTATATCTTCATTACAAAAATGAACATTAGCACCACTTCTATCACCATCCACATTTTTAGCTGTAAAAGCTCGGGTGTTGTGATTAACGGAACCTTTTCCTACCATCCCACTAATCGTTCTTTCCATAGGCAATTTTCTCCTTCTTATCTGTCATATTAGCGCCGGATACGGCGCAGGCTTTGTTACTTTCGCCGAAAGTAACGCAAAAGCACTTTTGACACCTGCGGCATCAAAAATGCAACCTGACTTGTCAGGTTTTGCGCCCTGCCGGGAGCTTTTCTGCCTGCGGCAGTCAGTGTACGCAAGCCTCCACTGTGTCAACCACACCATATTTTCCTTATCCATTCTAACGGAAGCGTGACACGCAGCCGTTATATATGTTTAGGAAAAACTACCACCGAAAACTCTCCAGTACACCTCGCCTATCCAAATATTCCTTTCGTGCCTTTTCCTTTTCTTCTTCCGTTGGTGCAGTCTTATATTTCGTATATAATTCCCTCATTACCATTGCATCCAGCTTCTTCTCTAACCCCTGCTTTATCTGAGGTAACAGTTCCACCTGCTCCAACATAAAATATCTCATTATCGTAACGAAAAGTTCTTCTGAAATCTGTACATTTTTCATATCAATCCACCAATCCTTAATTTATTCAAGACCGCAACACTGCAAAGCCTATATGTTTTGCAACCTTGCAAGGTTCATCTCCGCAATTTCTATATAGTCTGCATTGTTGCGTTCTTGCCTTAATCCTACTTTGCCTTATCCAACTCCCAATACCATGAATTGTTAATTTTCTTCGCCCGGATACCAAGCTCCTTTTTGGCATTTTCCAATGTTCTTTTTGAAATGCCCTGTTCATCAGCCATTTCAAAAACTTCATTGCTCTGCACCGCATTAGATGTTTCCGCCAGTTCACGTAGCATTTGCTTTGCCTGCTCCAACTTGTTCGCCTTTGGTGCAATTCCTCCAAGCACTTCATCTGCTGTAATCTCATAATCTCCTAACCAGTGAAAGCCTGTCTCCGATAGCATAAATGCCTTAGGATGACCAAATGCTGCAAGATTGTTCTTTATCTGAACAACTGCTCTTGTATTAGGTTCTCCCTCTATTCTACCGACCAGAAGCACGCTCCTTGCTACTGCAAAGAAGTCAATAGAACCCATACCTCTATATGCCGCTTTGTTACCTGATGCCTTATTCATATGACCGATAAGAAGAATTGCACATTGATATTTCTCCGCTAATGCTCCCAGCTTCTTTGTCATATCTCTTGCTTCATTTGCCCGGTTCATATCCATACCACCACCGAGATAAGCCTGTATGGGGTCTAATATCAATACTTTTGCCCTTGTCTTAGCAAGTGCCTCTTCCAACCTTTCATCTGCCATAGACAGTGATTTATCACTTTCATCAATAACCAGTATCTTTTCACAGTCTGCTCCGGCAAGTTCAAGTCTTGGCTTTACTGTGTCTGCCAGACCATCCTCTGCTGTCTGATAAATCACATTTACCGGCTCCTGTACATCCATATCACTGTCGAAGCATTCTCCCTTTGATAACTTGGCTGCTATATTTAACACCAATGTGGTTTTTCCATCACCCGGATCACCCTGAATGATTGTAAGCTTTCCGTATGGTATAAACGGATACCACAGCCATTTCACTTCCTGTGATTCCACCTCCGACATCCGTATCATCTTTAATTCTGCCTTTTGTCCTTCCATAAAAGTCCTCCATAATCAAATCTTTTATTTGCTCCTAAGAAGAACCTCTGCTATACTCTAGTTGTGAATACATAGGTAACAGAGGTTTTCTTTTGTTACCGCAAGTCCTAACAGTTGCCGCTGTCAGGACTTTTTTCTTTATCCGTCTGTGCTCCCTGCCAGAGATATTTAGCACCATCCAGCATGGAAACAATCGCCTGCAACAAATCCATACAGTCATTTCGCATATCTTCCAAACCTTCAGCAGTAAGTGTTACATCCTGTTGTTCCAGTTGTTTTACCAGTTCAGAAATATTTGTCTGCATATTCTGCAATTCCTCTACAAGCTTGTAAATGACCTCTTTCTTGCCTACAACACATATTCTGTTATAAATACAGGAGCGGACAAAATAATCTTTTTTCTGCATACCGCTTGCAAGTATCCTTGCTTCAATCATCTCCCGTTCTCTGTCTGATACACGAAAGCTGATTGTTGGGTGTTTGTGTACTCCGCTCATAGCTCGTCCTCCTCATTCTCCAGCTCTAATCTGTCTGCCAGTTCTGCCTGCTTATTCGGATATAAATGTGAATAAGTATTTAATGTTGTTTCTATCTTTTCATGTCCCAGCCGCTCTGCTATTGCCAATGGCTGAAATCCAAGTTCCACCAGCAGTGATGCGTGGCTGTGACGCAGATCATGAAGACGAATTCGCTTTACCCCTGTTTCCTTAATGCCACGCACTATTTCATGTTCCATATAAGACTTTGTAAACCGAAACATTCTTTCATTCGGCATAATCCCATATAAATGACTGCAATATTCTTTTAGTTCTTCCGCTAGGAATGGTGGAATTGTAATCTTACGATTGCTCTTTGGTGTCTTTGGGGGTGTAATCACATCCTTTCCGTCTATTCTCTGATATGATTTGGAAATGCTTATAATACGCTTTTCCAAATCAATATCTTCGTAAGTAAGTGCCAATAATTCTCCTATACGCATTCCCGTCCAATACAGAAGTAGAAATGCCATCCTCGCCTCCGGCTTCTGATCCATAGACCGAAGAAACTGCTTAAATTCCTGCTTTGTCCAGAACTCCATATCATCAGCTTTGCTTTTCCCGATACTTCCTGCTTTCCTGCAGGGATTATCCTTCAAGTCATAATATCTGACGGCATAATTGAAAAGTGCAGCCAACTGATTATTGATACTTTTAAGATATGTCTGTGCATATCCTTGTTTTATCAATTCATTCTGCCATGCACGAATATCAGCTGTCTTAATCTCACACATCTTTTTCTTCTTGAAATAAGGCGTAACTTTCAGGTCAAACACATATCTTTTATTCTTAATTGTGCTTTCTCTAAGCCTGTTCTCCATATCCGCAAAGTAGATTTCAACGAAATTCTCAAAGTTGATATCCAAATCTTTTCTCTGCTGTTGCCGGAAGTTACGTTCCCACTCCTCTGCTTCAGCTTTTGTCTTAAAGCCTCTTTTGTTCTTTTTATGACGTACACCCTGCCAGTCCTCATAATAGAACTGGCTACGCCACGTCTTGCCATCTCTTGTTGCTGGCATGTTATCATCTCCTCTCTATTAGCTAACTGCCATACCATAAAACTTCTCTTCAAAATACTTTGTAGGTACCTTGCCTGAAATCACTCGATAGCCCTTTTCTTTTAATTCATTATTAAGACCACGAATGATTTTGTAAGCATATCCTCTTGATACTCCAAGAATCTGTGCTGCTTCATCTGCTGTTACATACATCTTCATCGTATTCTCCATATTGAGTTCTCCTTTCCTGTTTAACACTAGTACACTTTTGTGTCCTTGTTTGTTCGTATTATATCAGTACACATTTGTGTCTGTCAAGTGTTTATATAAATTTTTATACACAAATGTGTCCCGATGTGATAGAATAGGTTTATCAAAACATAAAGGAGCTGTTTTCATGACTACTGGAGAAAAGATTAAATATTTTCGTAATATGCGTGGAATATCGCAAGAAACACTCGGTCAGTTGTCCGGCATAAACTCCGCAACCATAAAGAAATATGAATATGGAATCCGTAATCCTAAGCCTGACCAGCTTTTAAAGATTGCCAATGCATTAGGCATCAGCATTAACATTTTCATGGATTTTGATATAGAAACAGTTTCTGATGTATTGTCACTACTGTTTAAGTTAGATGACCAAATTGATATGAAATTTGAAGCAGATAAGGATGAGGAAGGCAACTTCAAGCCAGCTACTGTTAAGCTGTCCTTTAAAAACAATCTCATCAACAAAAAGCTCTGCACCTATATGAAAGCTCTGGAAATTCGTGAAAATATGACAAATGCTAAAGATGAATATTCAGAAGCAGAGTATACTGACAGCCTGCAGCACATCAATGAGAATATCGAAGAAATCAAGCAGCACCTGCTTGATGACAGTATGGTTGTCAAAAAAGGAACTGACAGACTTACCGTGAAAATTTTTCCAAATTAGAGAAATATCTTGAATTATCAGACATAAGATGATAATATCTAATTAAACAGAAAGCACCCACTCCAAAGGTGGATGCTCCGAGTTTAGGCTAAAGAAATGTCCTTACGGACACCGCCTATCCTGTGGATCAGACAGGATAGGCATTTTTATTTGCGCTTGTTTCTCTTGTCGAGAAAGGCAAGCAACGCTACAATCAAGCTACCAAAGGACATCAGCAAAGCCAATATCCCAATGAAAATCGTAATGATCTCATAAGCTGTCATCGGCGCCACCTCCCTTCCTATGTATTCCGGTGAACCGGTATCATAAACTCGGGAGGCTACCACCCTGTCATGGGTTCTTTCCTTAAATGTTATCCTATCATAAGAACTAATGCTTCTGCAAAGATAAATAAAAATTATTGATTATCCCACTACGATTTAGCATCGGTTACAATCGGAAAGTTCATTTCAACAATAAACTCTTTTTTTTCTATTTTTGCTTCAATCTCTCCAGCCATCCTACTAACCAACTCCTTTGCAATAGATAGTCCCAATCCAGTAGATGTTTTACTTCTGGCAACATCTGCTTTATAAAATCGCTCAAATACCTGATCTATATTAATCTGTTCTGGATGTGTAACATGATTGCTGATTCTAAGCACTGCCTGATTTTGATCACGTTCCAACACAATGCTAATCTTCTTTTCTCCATGATCCAGCCCATTTTTTATCACATTCTGGATAACACGGCGAAGCCCCTGTCTGTTTCCATGTATATACAACTGTTCTTCCGTAATCTGAATATCCGGCTGAATTTCCATTCTTACCCATTCATCATAGTATGAAAAAACTGTTTCTTTCAAAATCCGGTTCATACAGCACAATGTCAATTCCAAACTGTAAGATTCGTTTTTTAACTTTGTAAACATAAAAAGTTCTTCCAACATTTCATTCAGACTATGAATTCTTTCGTGGATAATGCTTAAATAACGTTTCTGATCCTCTATATTTTCACATTCTTCCATTAGCTGGAAATATCCGTCCAAAGATGTCAGTGGTGTGCGGATATCATGAGAAAGATTTGTATAAGTGTCCGCAATCAGAGCCTCTTTCTCCTGATAATGCTGCTTCTCTTTTCTTCGCAGTTCCAGAAGCTCATTCAACTTGTCAGAAAGCTTTCCTATTCCACCCACATCAAATTCATGGTTAATCAACATGTTACTGTCATGTTTCATCATAAACGCCAATTGGCGGCAGATGTCTTTCACCTGCCGCTGGTATTTCCACATAATAATAAATTGTAAGATAATAATTCCTGCTAATATCCCAATTACGATATACATCCGTTAAATATCCCTCTTTTGAAAAACAACGCTGCTTACTGATATCATCATAACGATGAACACTATTGCCACACCAAATGCCGCCAAACACTCATTTCCACTCGGATTCATAGGAAGCAGTGATAATTTTCCTGTTATCGTATACTTATAAATCTGGAAATTCTGAATTCCTATTTTTTGAATAGCACTATTGATCACCCCATACACAATGGTCATTACATTCATGCTAAGACAGACAGCAATGACCATGCTGATTACATTATTTTTCAAAATAATTGCAATCGCCATACAAATCAGCACAAGTGCATAATGAAGAGCCAGTTCAGTCACAAAATAAGATAAAATTGCCTTTGTATTTCCCCATTCCAATTCCCCGAAAACAATACCATTCGCCGCTGCCTGAAATAAGAATGCACCTGCCATTGTCAGTACCGTAAAGACAGCCAAGGCAATTGCTCTGGAAAAAATCAGAGTTCCTCTATTTCTAACCTGACCTTCCTATTCTGTCAAGCCTAAATCTATTGATTTTACTGGCTTTGACGATATTTATTTACCTCAAAACAAGAGCCGAGAGTGATAGATATCGTAGTATCTTGTACCGAATAGCTGATTAATGGGTACACTTCTTAAAGCATCCTCTTTCTTCGCTTTATAAAGGCTATTTTCCCTCTGATCAACTATGATGATGAACCTTCCGTGTCTAAGGGGATCGTGTCCCAACTTCCTTCGTCCCATCTACCATACACTGAGTGCCAGCCAAGCTCCTAAACGGGGTCTTGCCCCACGGAAATAACCGATGCCGGCTACAGCTCTTGTTTTATGTTTGATTGTTACTGACCAGCATTCACCTGTCGTGGTACTGATTTACTCAGTGGACGCTATACCATCTCAGGCTCTTGTTGGTCTTTTGCAGATGCAGTCTGTTCCGGACTCCATCATTTACGGGTTTCTGTTCCAGAACCCTGTCCAGTCTCCGATGCATTCCATCAGCCACTCGACAGAGTTCTGGATTTGATTCTTTTATTTACTATGCTGCCATTGGTACCTGTGAAGCTGCCAGATGTTTGATATCTTTCAACAGTTTCTGCGGATCATAAGTTGTTCCTGTCTTTAGAATCGTGTAAATCACCCTCAGTATCTTGCAGGCTATCACAACCAGTGACTGCATCTTTTTCAGCGGATTGTTGGTTCGTGTTGTATAGTACTCATGTAGCTGCTTAAATTCATCTGCATGCGACACCGCTGACTTTGCTGCCTGGAACAGCCAGTACCTAAGTCTCTTGCGTCCTCTGTGGCTGATTTTTGTCTGTCCTTTATGCTTGCCTGAACTGCATGCCACCAGCCCCATACCGCTTAGTTTCTGGATTTCCTTCACATCATCAAATCTGCTGATATCTCCCATTTCTGCCAGTATTCCAGCCAGTATGTTTTCACCTACACCTTTGATTTCAAGTATGTTTTCTGCGTAAGGTATTTCCCTGCATTTTTCATGTAAAGTACTTTCAATCACAGCAAGCTGCTCATCCAGCTTCAGGATCTGTTCTGCATACCATTTCACTGCTTCACGCCCTGCATCCGTTCCATCCGTTAATCCCACACTTTTCTCTGCATAGCTCACGATTTCATTGGCTCTGCTGTAACCGCGTCCTCTTAGTTTTACATTGTGCCAGATATTTTTTATGCCTTCTGCTCCCAGTGCTGTGATATCCGATGGGATAGCTGATACTTTCAGTACTTCCAAAGTAAACGCTCCATCTATTTTTCCAAATGCGTCCATGTATTCTGGAAAATAGATTTTCAATTCTCGGTGAAGACGATTGATATTTCTTATCCTGTCTTCGGTAAGCTGATCCCTGAACATGGAGAGTCTTCTCATGTCTGCGTAAACTTTTTCTGGAAGATAAGGCATTCCGTAGTTTCCATCTTTCACAAGATTTGCAATCAGTTTCGGATCTTTTCTGTCATCCTTGACCTGGCTATTGTCTTCTATTTCTTTACTCTGCTTTACGGCATATGGATTTACCTGGACAACGCTGATTCCGTTTGAAATCATCCATGCAGCCAACGCAAACCAGTAGTGACCTGTCGGTTCAAGACCCAGTACTATCTGTTTCTTATCGTGTTTTGCCGCAAGTGCCAGCACCCATGCCTTGGCATTCGCAAAGCCTTCTGAAGTATTGCTAAACTCGAATGCTCCGCTGCTTAACTCTCTTCCTCTGACATCGATTGCCCTAATATAATGATTCTCACTACCTATATCGCATCCTACTATAAGCATGTCATCCGTAATGAAAGAGAGTTTATCGTTCTTGGCAAATTTACCGTTTGTTTCAAGTTCACGCCAGGTATAGGATCTCAGTTCTTTTTCTACCACCTCTATTTTCCTGCTCAATTCTTCTTTTGACAGAAGCTTTATTGCCTGATTTTCTACATTTACTTGCTTTTTTGTTCTTCTTGCTTTAACATTCATCTTGAATACCTCTTGTGTTTTTAGATTTTACCAACTGGCAGGTCAGTAATAATCTAAATTTACTTGAGGTATTCTTTTTGGTCAATTCCTTTTACTCTTTAAAGTATACAGGAAGCTCCTATATTCTTAATATATCCGCTACTGATATCCGCTGTTGAAAACAGAACAGTAAAAATCACCAAAAGCAGTGCATACAATTTTCCTTGGGAATTGGCAAAAAAGATATCATATACCGTCACCTTTTCTCCCGGCTCCGTAGGCAGCGTTACCATCATTCCCACATTAATATTATCCACAGTAGGTTCAGTAACCTGCTCCTGTTTCATGGCATCCTTTTCAGTCAAAAGCTCATAATCTGTCTTGCATAAAGATGTTGTAATCAATAATATTGCTGCCAGAACGATCCAGATTACATACATACTTTTGGTTTTAAGCATCCGGTATAAATCCATTTTTATTATATTAAGCATGATCCGCACCTCCCGTCAGATTCAGAAAATAAGTTTCCAGTTCTTCACTGGTTATGGAAATCCCTTTTACCGGAATTCCTGACTTTGCAAGTTCCATATTCAACGCTGCACTTTCATTCAATCGTTCAAAAATATGAATATGCTCTTTATCTGTTACCTGATAGTTGGTAAATCCCATAGAATCCAGCACCGGAATCGCCTGTTTCGGATGATCCAATGTCAACTCTATCCGTTCACTGCATCTTCTTATTAATTCTTCTCTTGTAATTTCCTGTAATAAACTTCCATTATGAATAATTCCATAATCAGTAGCAATCTTCGATAATTCCTCAAGAATATGACTGGAAATACATATTGTCATATTCTTCTCTTTCTGAAGTCTCTGAATCGTATCCCGGATCTCTGCAATACCCTGTGGATCCAATCCATTGATTGGCTCATCAAGAACTAATAAATCTGGTTCTCCAACCAAAGCAAGACCAATTCCCAAACGCTGTTTCATTCCAAGTGAAAAATGTTTTGTTTTTTTCTTTCCCACATCCTCCAGACCGATAATTCTCAATATTTCTTCAATATAACTTTTTTTCTTTATTCCAAACAGCTTGCATTTGATATTCAGATTTTCATATGCAGTCATATTTCCATAAAGTCCCGGTGCCTCAATCAGACATCCTATCCGTGATCGAACTTTTTGCAAATCCTTTCCCTTGTATCCGAACATCTCGATTTCTCCACAAGTTGGCTTGGAAAGTCCACTGATCATCTTCAGACAAGTTGTCTTCCCAGCTCCATTCCGACCGATAAAACCATAAATAGCACCTTTTTTAATATGCATATTGACACTGTCCACAGCTTTATGGTGTCCATATTGCTTAGTCAAATTTCTTGTTTCCAATAACATTTCGCTCAAGTTTTTCATCTCCTTTTTCTTATCTGCATTTATCATAAAGGAATAATCCTAATCAAACGCAAATAAATAGTAAAAAAAGAGTAAAGATTATAGATGAAGACGATAACCGATTCCCCAGACTGTTTCAATATATTCCTCAGATGTAACTGCTTTTATCTTTTTACGAATATTGCTTATATGTACATCCAGAGTCTTTGTTTCACCCATATAGGGTTCGTCCCACGCATATTCAAAAATGTCCTCTTTACTGAAAACCTGCTTCGGATTTCTAAGCAGTAATTCTAAAATCGCAAACTCCTGTCTTGTTATCTTAGGAAGTATTTTTCCACCAATGCTGACCTGAAAAGTAGCTTTGTTCAATACCATCTCTCTGAACGAAAGGTTAGATTCTTTTATTTCCTTTTCTTCTGTATGACGAAGCTGTACCTGAATTCTTGCCAGTACCTCTCTGATTTCAAAAGGTTTCGTTATATAATCATCAGCCCCACTAGTTAAAACCTTTACCTTTTCATCCAAGCTATCTTTCGCAGTCAAAACAATAACCGGAAGATTTCCCTTTTTCCGTATTTCCTCCAGAACTGCTTCTCCTGTAATTCCCGGCAACATCAAATCCAGCAACACCAGTGCATAGCTATGCTCCTGCATATTCAAAAGCAGCTTTGCCTCAGTTCCGGAAAACGCCTGCTCACAGGAATAGCCCGCTTTGGATAAAGCTTCCTGAAGCAGATTATTGATATTTGTATCATCTTCTACAATCAGTATTTTCTGCATGATAGTTCTCTCCTCTATTTTACACTGTGAAAACATTATTTTCTTGCATTATACGCTTTTCCCTTTTTTCCCGCAATTACTCCCCACAGATCCCCGGAATTCTCCAGTACATAACATACTTTTTGTTCCAGCTGAACTTATAATTTTCAGTATTGCTGTGCTTCCAAGATGCATATATCACTTTTTCCTTACCATTATGCCTTTATTTCTCCATCAGTGCTTTCGCAACCCTTATCCCGCCAACAAATAGAGCCAAACTGGAGCCATTTGATAAAACAAATGCCGGAAACCCGCATAAATACAGGCTTTCGGCATTTTAATCCGTTACTCAAACTCAATCGTTCCCGGTGGCTTACTCGTCAAATCATAGAATATACGATTGACCCCTTTCACCTCGTTGATAATTCTGCTCATGACAGTCTGTAAGACTGCAAATGGTATCTCTGCAGATTCTGCTGTCATGAAGTCTACGGTATTTACGGCACGAAGTGCTACTGCGTAATCGTAGGTTCTTTCATCACCCATAACGCCAACCGAACGCATGTTTGTGAGTGCTGCGAAGTACTGGTTTGGCATCCAGGATGGTTCTGTTCCGTTCGCTTTCTTGTATTCGGCAACGGCTTTGTCCACTTCCTCACGGTAGATGGCATCGGCATCCTGCACGATACGAACTTTCTCTCCGGTCACTTCCCCGATGATACGGATTCCAAGTCCTGGTCCCGGGAATGGCTGACGGAATACTAAGTGTTCTGGAATGCCAAGTTCAAGACCTGCTTTTCTTACTTCATCCTTGAAAAGGTTACGAAGCGGTTCGATGATTTCTTTGAAATCAACGAAATCAGGAAGCCCGCCTACGTTGTGGTGGGATTTGATGACTGCGGATTCACCGCCAAGTCCGGACTCTACAACGTCTGGATAAATGGTTCCCTGCGCAAGAAAATCTACGGCTCCGATTTTCTTTGCTTCCTCTTCGAAAACACGAATGAACTCCTCACCGATAATCTTACGTTTTGCCTCCGGTTCTGTCACACCTGCAAGTTTTGCATAGTAACGTTCCTGCGCATTGACACGGATGAAATTCAAATCAAACTGACCGTTTGGTCCGAATACATTTTCTACTTCATCTCCTTCGTTTTTACGAAGAAGACCGTGATCTACGAATACACAGGTGAGCTGCTTTCCGATTGCTCTGGATAAAAGACCTGCTGCAACGGAAGAATCTACACCGCCGGATAAAGCAAGAAGAACTTTTCCATCTCCAACTTTTTCACGAATGGACTTGATGGTCTCTTCCACGAAAGAATCCATTCTCCAGGTTCCGGAACATCCACAGACATTACGGACAAAATTGTAAATCATCTTTGTACCGTTTACGGTGTGAAGCACCTCCGGGTGGAACTGAATTGCATAAAGTCCCTTTTCTACGTTCTGAGTTGCCGCAATTGGGCAATCTGCTGTATGCGCAACCACCTCAAATCCTGGCGCTGCGACTTCGATTCGATCAAAATGGCTCATCCAGCAAATGGATGTCTCTGGCATACCCTGGAATAAAACAGCATTCGGTGCATAGTGAATCTCTGTTTTTCCATATTCTCCTACTTCTGGGGTAATGACCTTACCGCCAAGTTTGTGCATCATAAGCTGAGCACCATAGCAAAGTCCAAGTACCGGAATTCCCAATTCAAACAATTCTTTCTGATAAGAAGGTGAGTCCTCTTCATAGCAGCTGTTCGGTCCTCCTGTCAGAATGATACCTTTGGGATTCATAGCTTTAATCTGTTCAATGTCAATTTTATAAGAATAAATCTCACAGTAAACATTGCACTCACGAACCCGGCGGGCAACCAGCTGGTTGTACTGTCCACCGAAATCGATGACTATGACTTTTTCCTGGAGTTTTTCCATATCCATGTGTCTTTTTCCTCCTACGTTTCTTGCTGGGATTCCATGTTCTTGTTTTCGTCCCAAATTCTATTACCCATTATAAGTGACGATTTCGGGAAATACAAGTGCTATTTTCTTAGAAAATTCAAGACTTTTTCACACAAAACATGATGATTTGTACAAACTTATTCTTTATTGTAATTAATAAATATTGTTTTATTTATAAGTTCCGTTTCTTTTTCCTGATTCCAATAACCGATGTATATTTTGCCACTCATTACACATGCTATTCCCATGAAAAAGAAAAATTTTCCCCATTCCACCAACAATTCAAGAAAAAATCGGTTTCTGCAAATCATGTTTCACTGCATCTTTCTGTTTTTTCTGGCTTCGTTTCTTGGCTTTCTCTGGGAAGTCGTGATTTTCCTGATAAAAGAACACACCTTTTACAACCGGGGCTTTCTCTATGGTCCGTGGCTTCCTATCTACGGCGTTGGTGCTGTCTTGTTTTTCCTTCTTTTACGAAAAATAGAGCATCGTCCCATTCTCGTATTCCTGCTGTCAGGACTGATTGGCTCCGTTTTGGAATATACAATCGGCTGGTTTTTAGACCACTTTTTCCATCTGCGCTATTGGGATTATTCCAACTACTTTTGTAATTGGAATGGATATATTTGTTTCTGGTCCGCCGTCGGCTTTTGTGTGGCGGGCGTCCTGTGGGTCTGCATCATTTCACATTTTGCCCTATATTTTTATGAAAAAATGCCAGCACCCTGGCAGCGTCGTCTCCTTTCGCTGCTGATACTGGCATTTCTCATAGATTGTGCTGCCTCCCTTATTGTTCCAAACCAGGGGAATGGCATTACGTTCCGCTAAAGCGGATTGATACGGCATCGTTTGCATTTTTCCGGTGTCATCAGTGAGACTTCATCCAGGAATGCATCGTGAAACGTCATCGTTCCGCCACCAATTTTTCTTGTCTTTTCTGCTGCAAGCTCGCCTGCAATTCCCATGAATGCACAGCAGGCCGCGGCACTTTCTACGCTGTTTTCCATCGCAAGGAATGCACCAAGAAGCGCCGAAGACATGCAGCCGCTTCCGGTAATTCTTGCCATGAAGGCATCCCCGTTTTCACAGGAAAAAGTGGTTGTTCCGTCTGTGATAATATCTTTTTCCCCGGATGCGATGAGAATTGTCTGCTCTTTTTTTGCAAATGTTTTCATTGCCTCAATGTCAATTTTTTGATCTGCCGAATCGACACCGGTCACCGTGGAGCAATGTTCCAGCAACGAGCGGATTTCGGAATAATTTCCACGAATGCAGGACGGATGGACTTTTTCCATCAACTCCAGGCACTTCGTTCTCCTGTAAGTGGAGCCGGATACACCAACCGGGTCAATCACGATGGCGTGACCTTTTTCATGCACGATGCGCCCCGCTTTTTCCATCGCCTCATAATCTGCGATTGCGCCAAAATTACAGACCAGAGCGGTGCTTCCTGCCGCAATCTCCTCCACCTCTAACGGATGGTGTGCCATCGTCACCGAGGCGCCCGCCGCAAGCAGCAGGTTTGCGCAGTCATTGACGGTCACCGCATTGGTAATACACTGCACGATAGGACGTTTTTCTATTATCTGATTCCGAATTGATATCAGTTTTTCTTCCATATTATTGCTCCAGACTTTCCTTCATTTTTCCAAGAATTCCGGTTTTCTTTAATGGCATAGTAAGAACTATCGCCAAAATGGTTCCACCACAGGTACTAATCAGAAATGGAACTACAAATGTAAATATTGCTGCTGCCTGGTTTCCCATCACAAAATATGCCACCGGATAGGAAAGCATTCCACCTAAAATTCCGGTTCCAAGCACCTCGCCGAGATAGGCAAAAGGCAGTTTTTTCCCATAGCGATAGAGAAGTCCTCCAAGCAATGCTCCGCACATACTGCCTGGAAAAGCAAGCGGGCTTCCAAGTCCAAGCAGATTTCGAATGACAGAAGCCGTAAAAGCCTGCGCAAGTCCCCACCATGGTCCCACGGTCACGGCACATAAAATATTGACAAGATGCTGAATTGGTGCACATTTTGAGCCAAACACCGGAAAAGAAAATAAGCTTCCTACCACTGCAATTGCTGCAAAAATGGCAGTTAATGTTAATTTTTTCAAGTTAAACGTTTTCATTTTGATACTCTCCTTTGATTGCAAATGCATGATTCATCGGACCGCTGCCCTTTCCAAGGTCAAGCATCGCTGCGAGTGCTCCGGAAATATAATTTTTCGCATAACAAACGGATGTTTCAAGGTCGTAGCCTTTTGCAAGATTCGACGCAATTGCTGAGGATAAGGTACAACCCGTGCCATGCGTATTCGGATTGTCAATCCTTTTTCCCTCAAACCAGACCGGTTTCTTTCCTTTTTGAAAAAGAAGGTCACTGGCATCATTTCTTTGATGGCCACCTTTTAATAAAACTGCACAACCGTAGCTGTCACAAATTTTTTCTGCTGCCTGTTCCATGTCCTCTTTCGTCTGAATCTCCATTCCGGACAATTCCTCTGCTTCCGGAATATTTGGCGTAATCACGGTTGCAATTGGAAATAGTTTTTCTTTTAGCGTAGAAATCGCCTCATCACTAATCAGCTTTGCACCGCTGGTTGCTACCATAACCGGGTCAACCACGATATTTTTTGCCTGGTACTCTGTTAATTTTTCTACAATCTTTTCGATGATTTCACAGGAAGAAACCATTCCTGTCTTGACCGCATCCGGTCGGATATCTGTAAAAATACTATCCAGCTGCGCCGCCAAAAAGTCCGGCGTTACCTCCATAATTCCTGTTACTCCTGTCGTATTCTGCGCGGTAAGTGCTGTGATTGCGCTCATCGCGTAGACTCCGTTTGCCATCATGGTCTTGATGTCCGCCTGGATTCCGGCTCCACCACTTGAATCACTTCCGGCAATTGTCAGTGCTGTCTTCATTGTCTCTTCCTCACTTTCTTTTGAAATCTGTGTGACAAAATATCTGATTCTAAATATTTATAGCGGATTTTATAAAAAAATATGGAAAATTTCTTTTTTGTGCAATGGAGATAAAACTCAAAAGTCGTTGAAGCCTCTGCTGAAAACGATTTTCGTATTCGGAGGTTTATCGGAATGTTTTGCACAACAGAAATTTGAAATATTCTTTTATGAAATCTGCTCAAATAATTAAAACCAGATATTTTTGCCGCACAGATTTCAATAAAAAAGTGCAGAAACCCAAATATAGATTTCTGCACAAAAAATTCTTCGGTATCTCCCTACGTTGGCATTATCCAAATCAGGTTCTGGGTTAAAGCATCCGCTTACTCTCAGCCCGCCTGCGCGAGCACCCCGTTTTCTTTTCTCCTGTTTTGACAGGAACTTTTTACAACAGTTTCATTATACCTGTTCTTTTTTTATTTGCAAGTCCTATCTTGCTTTTCCACCTTCTAGATAGTCACTTTCTTCTTCCATGACCTGCTCTTCTTTTTCTTTGAAAATCAGTCCGAAAATTCTACGAACCAGTGGTCCGGCAAAGAAAATCTGCCAGAAGAACGCCATTGGGAAATTGAGTGCTGTGGTCTCAAGCCAGACCGCAATCACTTCTTTTCCAGCATGTTTGAATAAAAGTGTTGCTGCAAGGCTCATGGATGGGCACATCAGGCATACTGTGATGGATGAGATTGCAAGGATAAGCATGATTGGCTTGTCCACGCCTGGTGTCACAATACGGAATGCAAGTTTTTTGGAAAGGCTTCCGAATAAAAAGAAATCCAGAATGAATGCGATTGGTCCCATAATAATCAATTCATGGAACGCATTTAAAAATACAACATTGCTCATTCCTCCCATATTCAGTGCAATATTGTAGCAAATCATGGCATAAACCATGACGAATACCATTAAAATGGTGAAAACGACTTCTTGTAATTTTGTTTTTGGCATAATAGATTCTCTCCTTTTCTTTTGTGGATTCGTGCGGGTGGCAAAAGATAGTTTGTAGTTTTCTAGATGGAAAATTAGATAAAGACAAATCTATTATGTTCCGATGTTCGAATATAAGAAAACCTAAGTATGCCTAACGAAAACTGTTTCATCATGACGTGACCGGCATTCAACGAGCCTTCCATGGCTCGTGAATCCTTGTTCTGCCATCCTTGGCAGAACATCACTAAAAAATGATAGGCATACTAAGATTTTCTAATATTCTTCCAAAGTCACAAAATTGCCTTGTCTTTATCCAATTTTCCCTCATAAAGTTACATACTATCTTTTGCCACCCGAACAAAAAAGCAGCCGAACAGCGGTCTTTGCGATCGCTGTTCGGCTGCACGTCGTAGCGCTATTATAGCATAGGAAATACCCTTGATATAATAGTTTAAATTGTACAAATTTTTGCTGAAATTAAATCAATTTCTTGTGGATTTTCATAGAACTAGGATTCCTGTGTAAAATGGTCACTGAGGCGTCCGGAAAGGTCTGTGATATTGGAAATCTCATTTTGCACACCTTGAACGGAATCTCTTTGGGAAGAAATACTTTCTGCAATGCTTGTAATCATTGCGGTGTTCTCCTCTGTTGTGGCAACAAGTGTCTCAATTTCTCCATGAATTTCTTCAAAATCACGTTTTACATTTTCAATGACCTGATATTCTTCACGCACAACATCATGTGCTTCGTGTGTGGTCGAGAGAATCGTCTCAAACACTTTCAAAAGCTCTACCATCTTCTCCACGCCGCCAACTGCCGCATTCGCACCTTCGTTTATTTTGGAAGATACGTCATGTGTCGTATTGGCAAGTCCATTTAAAATCTGTTTGATATTATCTGCTGCCTGGGAACTTTGTTCCGACAATGTTCTGATTTCATCTGCTACAACCGCAAAACCTCTTCCGTGTTCACCGGCTCTGGCTGCCTCGATAGATGCATTCAAAGACAACAGATTCGTCTGCGATGCGATTGCATTGATTTCTCCTAAAATATCCGTGATTCGGTTCATCTCAGCCAAAAGCTCGTTGGTCGCTCCCTGCGCCGAGGAAACTGTCTTTGACATCTCCTCTAAATCCGTTTTTACATTCTCCGCTTCTGTATTTCCGGTCTTTACTGCGCGGCTGACATCGCCGAAGCTGTTTTCAAGCTGTTTTGCCAAATCGTAATTTCGGTCAATTTCATCATTAGCCTTGCTGATCCGATCATTTACCGCAATCGTAGCATTTGTCGTTCCCTCTACCACAGAACCCATCTGCTGCGCTGACTGGCTGACCGAATCTGCCTGTACCACAAGTTCTTTTACGCCATTTTCACATTCGTTGATTGCCTGGTTTAAATTCGTTGCGATTCCATTTGCCAAATCTCCGTTCTCTTTTACAACATCAAGCGTCTCTTCTGTCTTCTTTAAAAGACGTCTTCCCCGCATCGTTGCGTTGATTAAAATCATGGCAATCAAAATCAATAACACTACTTTTGTAAGTGCGCCTGCTCTTGTATAGTCTGCACCATCAATCACCTCTGGTTTTACAAGCGCACAAATGAATGAAATGGTTCCAATCGGCACTACATAATAGAAAATATATCTGCGATCAAAATATCCTGTCATCATTGCGAGCAAAGCAAAGTTTGCAATAAATGCAATCGAATTTCCACCCTGAACACCTGCATAAATCAAAGTTGCAAGTGATGGTATCACCGTAATGCAAAGTGCCTTTACCAGGTCATCTTTTACAACATATCTACAAACTGTTGAAATGACACCGCTGACTAATAACACTGCCACACCTATCAGTCCACTTTTGTTTATTCCATAGGCAAACAGTGTCATAATCGACAACAGTGTCACACCAATCAATATCATCGTATGGTTTTGTTTATGTATTTTCTCCATGTTTCCTCCATTTGTTACTCCGCAATTTATCATTTCCAATATTCTATTTTACCACATATTGCCTTGTATATCTAGTATTTCACCACATTTTTTAGAACCTTGGTACCATCATCCATGCTGATGTAAATATTTTTCTCTTGTTGCAAGCCCTCCCCTGATATGGCGCTCCGACTTATTGACGTCTAAAACCTGTCTGGTCTCTTTTGCCAATGATGGATTAATCTGTGCCAAACGTTCCGTGACGTCCTTATGTACCGTACTCTTGCTAATCCCATAATGTTTTGCCGCCTGTCTTACGGTCGCATTGTTTTCGATAATATATCTGGCGATTTCCATCGCTCTTTCCTCAATATAACCTTTCAAAAAAATCCCCTGCTACAACTTGTTTTTACCATTGTATGCAAGGGATTTTTTATTTAGACTATCTAGTTTTCGTTTGTATCACCCTTTATCCATAACAGTTTCCAGAAAATCCGCCGGAACTCCTTGTCTGTCATGGTATTGAGATTATAGGCTGCGTCCCCCTGTAAAAACTGGCTTTCATCCGCTCCTTCCTGTAACGACAACTTTAAAGCACCGCTTAACCGGTTCCATTGGAATTCACTCACCGAAAGGTTGACAACATCCGCTTCTTTGGAGAAAACACCCGTTACTTTCTTCGCATGATACTGCCCGTCTTTTAACTTAAAACTGCCATCCGTATCCTGATACTTCAAATCATATAACGTTTCATCCTCTTGTTTCATTCGAAACTCCTCGGTTCCACGCTCATCCGTTCCATGCAATTCTAGCGTGTAGGCCACATCCTCCGTCTGAACCTGTACTGCTGCAAGCTGTCCGTCTCCCAGGAAAAACGTACATGTGCTATTTTTAACTACATTTGTATTTTCTTTTATTTTTTCCAGCAATGTATCCGGTAAAAATGCATTCACATCCGCTTTTTCTTCTCCCTCGTAAAGTTCCGCTATCTGAGACCAGAAATGCTCCACCACATCACCTGTCACCTGCGTCTGATATGCCTTGCATTTTTGTTCTTTTCCATTTACCTCAAACACCTGCGCGTCCGCTTTTGAAAAAGAAAGATTCCGAAATTCTTTTAAAAAGACCTCGCCAAACAGCTTTTTCCCATTTTGTGCATCTCCTTTTGCATCCTGCGCGGAAAGCGTTTTTAGCACATCATCAATTTTTTCGGTTGTATTCTCGGAAAACAGATTGTTTAGACACCCTGTTTTTTCTTCCTGATAGGAATAGGAAAAAATATCCGTTCCAACCGAGGGCACCTGTATCTTTAGCACATCCCCGTCTAGTAGAAAATCCGCCTTAATTTTGTCATCTATCAGACTGACCCCGATATTGGTCGTAAGGGATTTCTGTTCTCCCTTTTTTGCATAGGAGGCCGTCACCGACACCTTATTTATCGTTGCCTGTGCATTGGCGGTATAGTCCGATTTTAAAATTGTTTCCAAGTCCAGATTGGAAACGAACTGGCTTTGTTCTAACGTATGTACCGTTGCCAGAAGAATTTGATTTTGTTTACTAAGAAACAATCCTTTTTTTATCCCAAATACAATTGCAACAGCTCCCACCAAAATGCATACAATTACCATACAAATGCCCTTTTTTGCACGCGACATCACACTTTCTCCTTCTTCCCTGTTTTTCTTTTTTCATTGTATGCGCACACCAATTCTCTTGTCAACCTCACGATTTTTTCGGACAAGATACACATTTCGACATTTTTTGAAAAAAGTTTTCTATATTCTTAATTTAATATAAATATTTTGATACATTTTGTCATTTTTTTGCTATAATAATCGGGTAATAAACTTGTTTTTAAATATTAACCTCGGTACAATATGTATCGCAAATGACTTGAATGTAACGGATTCAAAAAGAATCCCAGGAGGCCTGCTTATGATAACATGCGATGATATAAACCTGTTCTTTGAAACATATCGTGAAAATAGGAAAGAATGTTTTAGGTGGGATGATCGCATCTTTTGTTCTAATACAAAAGAAATCTGGCTTAGCACCATGAAAAAACGTGCCTTCGCCGTTCACAAAATATATGCACAAAATGATTCCCTGCTTGACCGTAGTCTGCTTCCGCTCCTTTCCGCTCCATCCGAGCTGAATGAGGCACAGGCTGACTGCCTTTTAAACTGGCTGAAACGGTTTTATTATGGAAAAGATGATGAACCCTTTCTCATTCTTAGCCTAGCGGAACTTTTGCTACCTTTTTATGAAAAAAGAAACGATACAGAGAATCTGATTTTTCTTTATACCTGTGGTGGCTACTCCTGTCTTGAGATTTCTCAGATGTTCGACCGGTCTGTCGGAAAGAAATCCGTCGAATATTATAAAAAAGTAATCTCATATCAGGATTCTTTGGATACCATCCAGAATCCATTAAATAAAACATGTATTTTTGTTGCATACGCAAATTTAATCTGTGTGGAGCCGATTTTACAAAATATCTCCTTAGAGGAGGCCTATTCCTTCTGGCAGCAGCTTTACCTGCTTTATTTTTCTTTGAAAAAAAATCCCCAGATTTGGAATGAAAAAAGGATTCCGGAACTGATTCGCACGACATTGGAAAGCTTTCTTTCCAGCGGACTTTTCCTGGATTTGGAACATCTTTTTGAGGATTCCCCGATTCGCCCCTTAATTGACGAGATTGCTTATGCACGCTTTTCCACCCTATTACAGAATGCGAAAAATCCTATGGATGTCGATGTGGATTTTGTCATGGACTACTATCTGGTTCTTGCCAAAAAAGGCTTAACGACCTGGGACAAATGCTGGCAATCCATGGGTGACCTTTATCTGCATCAATTAAAACACGTTCACGAGAAAGCTGACGCCAACCTGACCGGTTTTTATTTTGTTTTTCCAATTATTCTCATTGAGACAATCGAAAAGACAACGCTCCCGGAAGACCTTCGTGATTTGAAAAAACATTTTTATCTGAATGTCTCCAGAAAATTTCTAAAAAATTACCCTGCAGGTTTTCGCTCGTATGAGATTAATTACGCCATCCAGCGTTTTGCTTTCCATCCTGCCGTGTTAAACTGTTTTCCAACAAGAAAAGAAAAAGAACTGTTTCTCTTCGATGTGATTCTTTGCAGACATCTGATGACGTTTACACATTCGGTTATGGTAGCAAAATTAGCGGAGGCCATTCTTCCTTATATATTCAAGTATGCGCCGGAACTTTTCCTGACCAAAAATGGATATTATAACTCCGTGCAGGAAGTCTTAGCGCATCAAGAGCAGATTCGTGACTACATCCACAGTGCCGCACTTTTACACGATGTTGGGAAAAATGCGATGGTCGATATCATCAATACACAACACCGTAAAATTTCAAACCATGAATTTTCGATTATTCAAATGCATCCACAGAAAGGATATGAATATCTTTCCAGTGATCCGGATTTTGACATTTATAAAGATGTTGCCATTGGGCACCACCGTTCCTACGATGGACGCATGGGTTATCCTATGAGCTTTGACAATCGAAACAGTGCCTACGCGCCTGCCATCGACTTAATCCGTATTTGTGACTGTCTGGATGCTGCAACCGACAATCTGACCCGTTATTACCGCATTCCAAAATCTTTTGACGAGGTCATGCAGGAATTTATTCAGGGAAAAGGGACACAATATCATCCTGGTATGATTGATTTAATCTGGGAACACAACTCCCTTTACGAGGAACTTCGCTGGCTTGCCACAGAAGGACGCAGCAACACGTATTACGAAATTTATCAGCGATTCATTCGAAAAAATGAATCTGAATCTTGATTGGAGATTATTATGTTAACTGAAAAAAATAAAGGTATCTTTTTTATTATCCTGGCAGCATTTTTCTTTTCACTGATGAGCCTTTTTGTCAGACTTTCCGGGGATATCCCGTCCATGCAAAAAAGTTTCTTCCGAAATGCTGTCGCATTGGTTTTTGCCACCATTATCCTATGCAAGAATCACATTTCTTTTGTACCAAAACGGGAAAACCTTCTTCTTTTGATTTTGCGGGCTTTCTTTGGAACACTTGGACTTTTTTGTAATTTTTACGCCATCGGAAAGCTTCCGCTCTCGGATGCAAATATGTTGAATAAATTATCCCCGTTTTTTGCCATTATTTTTTCTTTTCTTCTTTTAAAAGAAAAAGTGGCCCCTTACCAGGTGATTTGTGTGGTTTCCGCCTTTATCGGAACACTTTTTATTCTACGTCCCGGATTTGACAACATGGTAACGTTTCCGGCCTTAATTGGACTCCTTGGCGGTCTTGGTGCCGGCATTGCATACACCATGGTTCGAATTTTAAGTGGCAGACACGAGCAAAGTGCATACATTGTTTTCTTCTTCTCAGCCTTTTCGTGCCTTGCCTCACTGCCGTTTTTCATTTTTTCTTACACACCAATGAGTTTAAAGCAGGTCGGATTTCTTCTGTTAGCAGGACTTGCAGCATCCGGCGGACAGTTCTCCATCACGGCTGCCTACTCTCATGCCCCGGCAAAAGAAATCTCAGTGTACGACTACACACAGATTATTTTTTCTTCTCTCTGGGGTATCCTCTTCCTTGGCGAATTTCCAACCACGGCAAGTATCATTGGCTATGTCATCATCTGTGGTGCCTCCGTCGCGATGTTCTTAATCCGCCGCAAACGGGAAGCGTAATTTCAAAAAAATTCTACAAAATATCGCAAATCACTTAATGCCTAAACTTTTTCTAAAATAAGATGGTGTCGGGAATCCAATATCCCAACACCATCTTATTCTTTATCCCGCAGCAGCCGCTATCTCATTACAAAGCGGATGTCATCCGAGTCGGTATCAATTTTTAGAAGCTTCGTCAATATTTCCTGATTTTTCTCTGAAATCTTATCATTACAATAAATCAAAACCGTGAGTTCTTCTTTATTTTGGTCACTTTCTTCATCATAATTTACCAGATAACCAATCTGAATCTCATCAATTTGCGGATAGAGCACCTTTAGTTCTTTTGTAATACGCTCCACATCAATACTTCCCATATTCGTAGTATGAACCGCCTGTGAAGTGTTCAGCTCCTGAACCACCATACGGTATCCAAAAATCAGACTTGGTATAATCATAATCATGGTGCTTTGGAATGCCCTTCTTCGAATCTTTTTGCGGACTTCCGGACTTACTGTCTTCTTCACCGGAACCTTCAACACCTGCAATCCAATTACAGTTGTAAAGCAAATGAAATAGGTATTAATCAAAAAAAGGTACATTGCACCGCCAAAATAGGACAGATTCTTGGTCGCAAGTCCATATCCGGCTGTACAAAGTGGTGGCATCAATGCAGTTGCAATTGCGACACCTGGAATCACATTTGATTTTTCTTTTCGCGTCGTTCCGATAATTCCTGCAAAACCACCAAAACTTGCTATCAACACATCCCAGATTGTCGGGTTTGTCCTTGCCAACAGCTCAGAGGATGCTGTTGAAATCGGTGAAAAAGTAAAGTAAAGCGTTGAAATCACAAGACAGACAAACACCTGTACCAAAAGTCCTACCGTAGAATTTCGTGCCTGGATAAAATCACTTGTCGCAAGTCCATAACCGATTGCCATAATTCCACCCATCAACGGGGAAATCAGCATTGCACCGATAATAACCGCGGTTGAGTTCATATTAAGTCCGATTGATGCAATGAAAATTGCAAGAACCAGAATACACAGATTCGTTCCTCTTACTTCTCCACCACTTAGAATCCGTTCCTCGATTTCTTCATAAGAGGCACTGTCCCCATGTATGTTAAATGCCTTTTTTAATACTTGTCTTACTTGTTCCATCTATCCCTTCTTACTCCTTATCCGTTCTTTTTATCACAGGTGTCAGATTTTCATTGTCTGCAAGAAACAAACCTTCCGTCTCAGCCAAAATCTTTTGAAAAAGAGAAGTAAATTCCTCTTTGCTCTCCGTTCCAACTGTAACCAGATAGATTCTTTGCATATTTTCTGCTTCCATCTGCTCTAATAAAAGTGTATCGTTATCACGCACGGTTGTCTCCTCAAAATCGACACCCTCGCCAGATGGCAGTGTCACTTCCAACACACCGGCGGCTTCCCAGATTTCCAACTCATATGCTTCTTCCAGAATATTCTTTAACGCTGCAACATCCATATCCTCTGTTGTTAAGAAAATCCACTCCTTCTGAACAAGCTCTTTTACAACTTTTGTTGTCACAGCTTTCTTATTTTTCGGATCCTTCACAACTTTCTTTGTCGCAGCAGTTTTATTTTTCGATTTTTTCTTCATCATCTCCTGTTACTCCCTTCTCTTTCGTTTTACCATTCAAGCCTTCGAATCACCCTCATCGGAACAAAATTGGCTTGTCATTGTGTAATTTGCCAGTAAGAAAACTGTAAGCAACCTTTTGATACCCCAATCCTATTATATAAAAGAACCACCAGCGGGGGACTGGTGGTTCTATAAAGGGGAGAGTTTATGAAAAAAAAAATTGTATCACTTCCTATGTGATAGTTATACTATACCCAGAAATTGTGAAATCCGTTTGGCTAAATTTTGAACGGTATTTGAAAATTTTGTGAAATTGTTCACAATTTCATTTCTCTGATACATAAACTCTCTCTTTTTCTGTTCATTCTTTACCAGCTAATCACTTCGTGACCGTCCTCTGTTACAAGAACCTGAATCTCCCACTGTGCAGATGGCAATCCATCTTCTGTATATACTTCCCAATCGTTCTTAGAGTCCACATAAATGTCCGCTTTTCCCATATTCACCATTGGTTCTATCGTGAATATCATGCCTGGAACCATTAACATTTCCTCTCCTCTCTTGGAGTTGTACCCAACCCAAGGATCCTCATGGAACTGTAAACCGATTCCATGACCACCAATTTCACGGACAACTGTGTATCCATTTGCAAATGCATGGTCATGCACAGCCTGACCCATGTCACCTAAGAATCCCCATGGTTTTACTTCTTTCAATCCTAACTCGACACATTCCTTGGTTACTTCTACCAGTTTCTTTTTCTCAGGACTGACCTCTCCGATACAAAACATTCTGGAAGAATCTGAAAAATAGCCATTCAAAATCGTGGAGACATCCACATTGATGATATCTCCCTCCTGTAATACCACATCTTTGGATGGGAAACCATGACAAACCTGCTCATTCACAGATGTACAAACGCTATATGGATATCCCTCATAATGAAGTGGCGCAGGAATTCCTCCCATCTTTGTCGTCTTCTCATAGACAATCTTATCAATTTCTTCTGTCGTCATACCGGCATGGATATGCTCTTCAATATAATCTAAAACTGCCACATTGATTTTCGCGCTCTCTTTGATTCCGGCAATCTCATCTGCATTTTTGATGATGTCATGACTTGGCACAATGCATCCTTTTGACGCATACATTGCAATCTTTTCATCAAATGCCTGATGACACGCCTTATATTTTTTGCCACTTTTACACCAACATGGATCATTTCTTCCTAATTTTACTGACATAATACGCTCCGTTCTTGTGATGCCTCCTGTGCAGCACAAGTCTCTATTCTAATGATTTAATGTGATATTTCCAAAATCCAGACGGTCCCATACTTTTTCATTGATTACCACCTGGTGCTGTTCCTTCAGCTTTAAGTATGCGTCACCCTCAAAATCATAGTCCTCATAGCCTGCCCCTTGCATACCTGCATAAATATTCTGGTATTTCTGGGCAAGTGCCATGCGTCTCATAACCTCGTTGATTTCGTCTTCACTGACGGTAAGACGCTCCTTCGCCTCATCGGATAAATCCATCCAAAAATCCGACTGTTTCTGTTCTAATGTCGCTGTCTCTTCTTCGCTTAGGCTAATGCCCTCTGCCTGCGCCATCTCGTAAAAAATTTCATCGTGTACCGCCATGTTCATCGCTGCTTTTCTCGCCGTAACCTTCATAAATTCTCCGTTGATATGAAGGTTCCAATAAGCATTGGTATCCTCGTCATCGTAAATCTCCGCCTGGTCTTCTACCGTACGTTCCTCATACGCCACATAAAAAGCCATATCCCGAACCAAAAGTTCCTTAGAATCAACCGTTACGGCAGTCTCATCTAACACATCCTTGTATACAAGATTTTCTTTCATTTTGTTCGTATGATAACTGTAATAGCCTAAACCTGCGATTATACATATCACAATGACCACTATCAGGATGGATTTCTTTTTCATATGCCTCTCCCTACTGGCAAAGTCTTGCAACTACCTGGTTAATCACCTTACCGTCTGCTTTGCCCTTTAACTCTGGCATGACATTTTTCATAATCATACCTTTATTCTTGGTTGCAACTACATCTGCAAATTTCTCTTTGATAAATGCCTCAACTTCTTCCTCTGACATCATCGCTGGTGCATATTCCTCAAAAATCTTATATCTTGTCTGGTATTCCTCGATTAAGTCTGTACGGTCTGCCGGGCAGGTCTCAATCTGTTCTTTTACCGTCTTCATCTCTTTTAAAATAACACGATTAACTAATTCTTCCTTAATATCGTCTCTGCATCCTTCATCAATCGCAACTTTCTTTGCTGCTGAAATCAAAGATGAGATGGCATCCTTGCGTACTTTATCTCTCGCTTTCATCGCTGCTATCATATCTTTTTGTAATTGTTCTAACTGCATGTTTCATTTCCTCCTGAAATGTAATTCTTTTCACAAACACTCATGTGAATCCATCTTTTATTATAGCATTTTTGTAAAAAAAATACAAACATGACAGACCATCTATCACGTTTGTATTCCTTATAAAATAAATGAATATTCCAATTGAAAAATTTTATCAGAGCACGCGTCGTACACTTAAAATCGTACGGTACGTTGCGGTACCATATTTGATGCCCGTTGTCGGGGATGACGCATGTACAATCTGTCCATTTCCCATATAGATTGCAACATGTCCGGCATAACAGATAATATCGCCTGCCTGTGCATTCGCATAGCTTACTTCTTTTCCTGCACTTCTAAGCTCGCCGGATGTTCTTGGAAGGGAAATGCCAAAGTGCGCATAGACTGACTGGATAAAGCCGGAGCAGTCTGCCCCCTCCGTCAGGCTCGTCCCACCAAATACATAAGGGTTTCCTACGAACTGGCAGGCATAAGACACTACCTCACTTCCACTCACGCCGGAAGAAAAAGATGGATTAAGGCCGGTATCCGTAAGTCCTGCATCCGTATTTCCACTTCCTGTATTGCTCGTATTATCGGTTCCTCCGGTAGCAGCGGTTGTGGTAGATGCTGTTGTATTGCTTTTTGCGGATGTTGCCGCTGCGGCGGCTGCAGCTGCTTCACGGTCTTTCTTCTTTTGTTCCTCTTTTGCAATGATATCATTCTGCTCTTTGATGGTCTTGGCATACTGGCTCGCAAGCGTCTTTGCATTGGCAAGCTGGGTATCAAAATCACTAATCTGCGCACCTAAATCTGCAATCACGTTGTCAAGCTGGGTCTTTTGTTCCTCATAGCTAAGCTGGAGTTCCTCCATCTCATCCATCTCATTTTTCAGCTGTTCCGTTAAATCTGCTACCTGCTGCACGGTCTCCTGGTAAGCCGTCAGCTGCTTTCTGTCATAGTCGTAAACTTCCGAAACATACTCCACACGGTTCAGTAAATCCGTGATGCTTTTTGCCCCGATAATGGCTGTCCAGACAGAATCATTGCCTTGTTCATACATGTATTGGATACGGACCTTCATCGAATCATACTGCGTCTGCTCCTGCTGTTGGGCAGTCTCTAAATCTGCATTCGCGTGATCAATCTCATCCTGCTTATTTGCGATATCCTGCTCTAGGACATCCATATCCGTAAGCAGACTCATCAGCTGGGAATCGTACTGCGATTTCTCATTTTCCAGCTGGCTCTGTTCGCTCTTTAAATCTCCAATTGTGTTATTAATATCATCCAGATTGCTCTGTGCCTCATTCTTCTTATCCTGTGCATCCTTTAAACTGGTTGCAGACACCGTTGAAAAATCAACAATGCCAACTGCTGCTACAATTACGGCTGCAAGCAATCTTTTTTGCATTTGTTTTTTATGTAATGACTTTAACCGTTTCATAAGGTGTCTCCTTTGCATTTTCTATCCCTATTTTCTCACAAAACGAGACATTTTTCCACCGGTTTTTTTTCCCAAAAAAAGGGGCTGTGAAAAAAGAATAGTCCCGCATAAAAAAGAAAGACCAAGAGTTTTGCAATGAACTCAAGGTCTTTCTTTGTGTTATAATTAACTTACCATGAAAATTAATAACATAATCTATTCTAACCCAAAACAGGCAGTTTTGCCAATACTAATTCAAGATTATCTGGACATTTGTGATCCGGTGCTGACATTTGACAGATTTATGGGAGAAATCGAACTGGAGAAATATCTGAAAAATATTCCGCAACATCATACAGGAAGACTCAGATATGACCCGGTCAGCATGCTGAAGACAGTTTTGTTCGGATTTATGGAGAACGGCTATATATCATTGCGTGAGCTGGAGGATCAGTGCAAAGTCAATCTCCGCTTCATGTATCTCATGGATCATCAAACACCTTCTTACCGCACCTTCGGCTACTTCATTAACGAAGTAATTGCTGATTCCATTGAAGATATATTTCAGGACATAAACAAAAAAATCTTCGAGACAGAACATGTGGACCTCCAACATCTATATATCGATGGCTCCAAATTTGAAGCAAATGCGAATAAATACTCCTGGGTATGGAAAAAATCAACAGAAAAATCCAGATACCGCCTCTTTGATAAAATCACAACACTCTTTCAGGAAATCAATGAGGAACTGTCATGTACCGGTATAAAGTTTTGTATCAATAGTGAATATGCACCAGAGTATCTGAAAGAAGCCGCAGAACAGTATGCAAAAGCCTGGCAGATGGATAAAACGATGTTTGTTCATGGCAGGGGACATCGAAAAACCACGCAGCAGCGCCATTATGAGAAACTCAGTGAGTATGCTGCCAAGCTGGAAGAATACGTGGAAAAAATCAGGATCTGTGGAGAAGACCGCAACAGCTACTCAAAAACAGATCATTCGGCTACTTTTATGCGAATCAAGACAGACTACATGGGAAATGACCAGCTGCTTCCGGCTTATAATGTACAGGTCGGTGTTGCAGATGAGTACATTGCTGTTGTTGATGTAAATCAGTACCGCTCAGATATGGATTGTTTTGTTCCGCTGATGAACAAATTTTATACTACATATGGCTTCTATCCGAAGTATCCAGTAGCGGATGCCGGATATGGTTCTTACAACAATTACATCTTTTGTGAGCAGCATGGAATGGAAAAATATATGAAGTTTCCCATGTTCAAGAAAGAGACTACTGACAAAAAGTATCAAGAAGATCCATTTCGTGCAGTAAATTTCCCAATCGGGAAAGACGGAATCATGCGTTGCCCAAATGGGAAAAAATTTTATCTTCAGTACCGTAAAAACGTAAAGGGAAACAAGTATGGACGCCAGGAAGAAATATACCAGTGTGAAGACTGTTCTGGATGTCCATACGCTGAACACTGTAAAAAGACAGATAAAAACCGCACCGTTCGGATTAACCGTGAACTTACAGCGATGCATCAGGAAGTGATTGGAAATCTCGAAAGTATCCAGGGAGCACTTCTGAGGATGAACAGATCCATCCAGGCAGAGGGCACATTTGGTATCATAAAAAACGACCGTTGGTACAAAAGAATTGTCCGAAGAGGAATAAAATCTGTCCTGCTTGAAGTATTTCTTGTTTCTATTGGACACAATCTTTATAAATATCACAATAAACATGAAAAAAATGTAACAGCCGCATAGGATTCCATAATAGCCTTTCTTATGGGGTAAGGGGAATTATACACGTTTTATGAAATATAACTACTGTTGTATCCATAATAAAAAGGACGCATGAAAAAACTTTCGTTTTTTCACACGCCCCTTTTTAAATTTTATTCATCCCAGCCTATATAACGGATATCAATCTCATCAATTACGCCATCCCAATAGCTAATCTGTAAGGAATTGTTGTAATCATCATAGTAAGCATCGTTATGATAATACCATGTGTAATCCTGGGAATCATACTCTGCATCATCCGATTCATAAGAATCGTCTGGCTCTCCGTATGCTGTCATTACTTCATCTTTGGTAGAGGCTGCAGTCACACCGTTTGGTAACACGATATCACCAACTGCGTCATAATAATCTGCAAAATGAAGGGTTACACCATATACCATGCATTCGGATAATGCAGCCGGTGCATCTGTGTTATCATAGATGGCACAATAGCCAATATCATTTCCATTTGCATCATATAAAGTAATCGTGCTTGAATAATATCCTGGATTTAAAACATAAACCTCATCATCTGAGCTGATGGAGAAGCCTGCTGCCTTAAAGTCAGAATAACTAACCGGCAATGTAAATGTTGCTCCATTTAATGTGATTGTTGTATCTGTGATTCCGCTTCCTGCTGTTACGTTAGATGGTGTTACGGAAAGTGTTGTCTCTGTTTCTTCCGAATCCTCAGAATCTTCCTCATCATCGTAGTTATAATCGGAATCATAGTCATATTCGTAGTCGTAATTAGAATCGTTATAAAGTTCAGTTGCATCAGAGCCGATAAAAGAAGCTGCTGAGAATCCAACTACAACGATTAATACAATCCAGACGATGAATTCTACGATAAATCCGGCAAAACCAACCCATAAGCAGATTGCAGATGTCTTCGCTGCTGATTTAAAATCATCCCAACGTGATTCTTTGTATGCAGTATTGGCTTTTGCGGTAAATACACATGAGATAATACCTAAAATACCTGTTAAAAGGTTGCAGGAAAACAGTGTTAAAATCTCTAAAATAGAGAAGGTCAGTTTCATACCAAAGCGATTTTGCATTGGTTTGCCTTTCTTGTCAACCGGTGGCATACCATAGGCATTCTGTCCATACATATTCTGCTGACCGTTAAAATTGTTCTGACTATATGCATTCTGCTGACCATTAAAATTATTCTGTCCATACGCATTCTGCTGACGGTCAAAATTGTTCTGACCATACGCATTCTGCTGTGCCTCTGCTCCATCCTGAGGCTGTGCATTCTGCTGTGCTTCGTACTGTGGCTGGCTGTTCTGCTGTTCCTGTGCCTCGTACTGTGGCTGGTCATTTTGCTGTTGGTTTTGGTTTTCAAAACCAATGTTGTTGTCATTTTCCATAATTAATCTCCTTGCCCTTTCCATACATTTGGGTTTTTTTGTATAAAATTTTTCTTACAAAAAAATTCTATCAGACCTTTTTCCTAACTACAATTGTAGATAGTGCCAAAAAAGCGAGAGTCATTTTGCTCCCGCTTGTCAAAATTTTACAATTTTTGTCAATTTTTTGTTTATAGTACCTTTTTCACAACTAACAATTGGTCGCCCGCCGCAATTTTTTTGTCTTTTAATTGATTGGTCGCAACAATTTCGTCTACCGTGGTATGATTTTCCTTTGCAATCTTCCACAGCGTATCTCCCGGTCTTGCGAGGTAACCTACAATTCCAGGTGCATCCTGCAGTTCCTCCAGATTCCAGTCCGTCACTTCAACGTCTTTGATTTTCTTTTGTTTTTCTTCCTCAAATGCCATGAGATTCAGATTAATGACAACTTTTATCTCTGCCTTCGACTGATCTAGCAGTACCGCCGAAAGCTGTTCGATTCCGCTGTCAACCTCTGCTCTTGACTGTGGCGTCAGCCCCTGCGCTTCAATGAGCTGGTGGAATGGGAAAACACCTTTCATGACACCAAGCGGCATATCATCCTCCGTTGTCATATAAAGTACATCCACACTTAAAATTCCATCCACTTCCACACCATTTGGAACAAGTTTCTGCTCCTCTAAAAGCACCGTTCCCTCACATGCACAAATTTGTAAAATTTTCTCCTGGTTTTCCTCTAGCTGAAGCTGTTCTGATACTTTACTCTTTGCATCATTTTTCATCAAAAGGCGCTCTAATGTCGTATCCTCGCAAGTCAGATTTACCTCTTTTTTTAAGGAATATAAATCGGTCAGCAATTCCACCTGCGTCTCCCGCCAGACCTTTAAGCTGACATCAAACACCAGTTCCAGCACTAAAATTCTTTCTTCTCCATCATAATCCGGCTTTACCTCAAGGTCCGTCGTAAGCGGGGCAAGAGAAACCTGGAAAATTTCCTCACCGGAGAGTCCCGGACAGTCGATACTGCCGGAAATTGGCACCGAGGTTTCATTCCACTGAATCCTTCCCTCGTCCTCCTCACCATAATAAAATACCGTGACCAGTGCCTCCCCCGTCACTTTTATCTCCCCATCGCCGCCTGTATATTCGAGGTGACGCAGTTCTATGCTTTTCCACAAAATATCAGAGACATTTGGTTTGCTTGAGGGAATCACAATCTCGTTTCGCACCCGCAGGGTATCTCTTCTCGCTGTCACAAGCTCAAGCAGGTCTTTTTTCATCAGCTGCTGCTCGTATCCATCGTCCTCGGCGATTCCGCATGCCATCTCCTCTTCCCGGTTCTCCTCCACAATCGCTTTTAATACCACAACTGCCCGGATGCTTAATTTTCTAGAATTGATGGCACCAATCGTCAAATCCTCAATCTCTGCTTTCATACGGACACTGTCTGTCTCATTCAAACCGTCCATGCTGATTTTTTCCTGAAAAGGAAGTTCCCCACGAAGCGAACTCATCTTACGGTTTTCCTGATTACTCCGGTATAAGGCAGAAAAAACAAGGCTTCCTTTTATCCAAACTACGCCCGTAGTTACGTTTACCTCATCAAACCTTACCTCTCCTTTTTCCTTTACCATCTTTACAATATCCGGCTTGTAATCCGGTACATTATAATCATCATCCACCGTAATCTGATTTACGGCAATTCCTTTTTGACAGTTCTTATGTAATTGTATGGTCTTTAAATCCACAAAAAAAATCCCCCGTTTCGAATCTTTGTAATCATCTTATTCGAAACGGGGAACAATTATTCATTTCTTAACATAATTTCATTCTGATATCTCTTGTTATAATATCGGAATAACTAAAAGATAGTAACTGAGGAGGATTCTCTTCCCTCTCATCATTGACCAATATTGTGAAGACACTTGGATACGCATTCTGGATTACACCCTCCTGAATGTCGACCTTATTTCTTCCACGGTCCAGCTGGATTAACACTTTGCTACCACATTGTTGATGTACGGATGCACGTACTTTTTCGATGTCTGCTTGTTGCATTGTCTACCTCCTCTATCCGAGTTCTATTTTCGCCTGGATATACTACTAACCTGCTTTAGTATAGCACAGTATTAAACAATTGTCAACTGCAAATAACTACGTTTGTACTTTTTTCAGTTTATTTACTCAAAAACGACATTTTCTTCTCTCAATTCTGTCTTTATGACAAGATACGGGAAACTTGGATTCTGTGCTGTTTTTTCCCCTTTTCTCGGCCCAATCAGATCCGAATCAAAAAAAATGGCATTTCTTGTCAGATATAATTCTTTCACACTGATACTGTATCCACCCGTCTCCTGCTCACCGTATCCTCTTACTATGTATAACGAATCGTCCGTCTCATATGTCATTTTAAAATCAGAAGCTTTCTTTTCTTCAATCTGTGCAAGCAGTTCCTGCGGTATTTCTTCTTCCTTTAAAATGGTATAGGAAAGGTCACTGATTTTTGTTCCATCCGTCTGTTCAATGCTGCATCCGCCAAGCAGACAGCTAATTGTCACAACCACAATTACAAGTCCTAGCACACACAGTTCGTAAATTCCCGGCGGAAAGATGTCTGGCAGCTGTTTTCTTCGTTTCTCCATATTCGCTCCATTTCTATAAGAGTTTGCACACGATACCGCGCAAAACCTTTTCTTCTATCTATATGAAGGAACACGTCTTTTTATGACTACTTGTTTTTCCACTCATTTCCCCGTATAATAAAGGAATAACATTGATATAGGAAAAGAGCCTGGCAGCGCTTGCTTCTATGCTCTAGAAAGGAACTTTATGATTCGAGTTATTTTAGCTCTGCTTTTTGCAATTTTATATCTGATTCTGGGGATTCCGGTGCTGTTCGTAGAATGGCTGATTGGAAAAAGAAACCCGCACGCTGCTGATATCAGTCAGCTTCGCATGGTACAGTGGGCATTCCGCGTGATTTTATTTATCTGTGGAACCAAGGTTACCGTCATTGGCGAAGAAAATGTTCCAACCGACGAGCCGGTTCTTTACATTGGAAATCACCGCAGTTATTTTGATATTATTATTACCTATGCAAGATGTCCAAGACTGACCGGATACGTTGCCAAGAATTCTATGGAAAAAGTGCCGCTTTTAAGTCTGTGGATGAAGCGCCTTCACTGTCTTTTTATTGACCGTGAAAATGTAAAAGAAGCGTTAAAAACTATTCTTGCCGGAATTGATAACATTAAGCACGGTATTTCGATGTGTATTTTCCCTGAGGGAACCCGAAACAAGACGCCGGAAAACGGACTTCTTCCTTTTAAAGAAGGAAGCTTTAAGATGGCGGAAAAGACCGGTTGCGCCATCATTCCAATGGCAATTACCAATTCTGCAGATATTTTAGAAGATCATTTTCCAAAAGTAAAGGCAACACACGTTATTTTGCAATATGGTGCACCGATTTATCCGAACCAGTTAGAAAAGGAAGAAAAGAAACATTTAGGTGCACATTGCCAGAAGATTATCGAAGAAATGCTAGAAGAACATAAAAAAATGTAGCTTTCCTTATGCATGGTAAGAATTGCAATAGAGAACAAAAAAAGATTACACACACGGAATTTCCATGTTGTGTAATCTTTTTTTCTCTATTGCATGCACATAAAGTTGAACCTCTACGCCTCAGCTTTACATACCGTCAGCCTGAATCTTATCTAAAATTTATTTATCACAAGATTCTGTCAGGGCAGCTACAATCTCTTTAAACTTCATAAAGTTGGAAGCTTTTACCAAAATGGTATCCCCTGATTTTTTATATTGTTGCAATTGTTTAATTAATTGCGATTTTGTGTCAAAATGATACACTTCTGTATCTGAAACTTCTTTTACGCCTGCTGCAAGTTCTTTTGCAAGTTCTCCAACGCAGAACAGCGCATCAATTCCTTTTCCTTTGAAATAAGTACCGACGCCGTGATGAAGCTCTTTTTCATCGGCACCAAGTTCTCCCATGTCACCAAGTACGGCAATTTTCCTGCCCTGTGCCTTGGAAAGCACGTCGATGGAGGAGCGCATGGAAACCGGATTGGCGTTGTAGCAGTCATCAATGATAATCATTCCATCTTTATGAATCAGGTTGGTTCTTCCTCCAATCGTTGCAACCTGCTCGACTCCGCGTTTGATTTCATCTGCCGAGAGTCCAAGTTCTCTTGCCACACAAGCTGCTGCAAGCGCATTGTAAACATTATGTTCGCCCGCAATCGGAATCTCAACCGGGATTTCCTTGTTGTCAATGTGAAGTACTGCCTTTGTTCCCTGCAGACCGACTGCCTCGATGTCTGTCGCATAAACATTTTTCTTTGCCAGAACCTGCACACCCTGCTTAGTTTCAACCTGTTTTGGTGCCTCGCCGATTCCATAGAATATCGCCGGCTTTCCATTGACCACTTTTTGGGTGGAGAGTTTGTCATCATCCCCGTTTAAAATAACGGTTCCGTTTGGTCTCATATGTTCAAAACATTCGGTTTTTGCTTTTAAAATACCATCCCTTGTAATCAGGTTCTCCAAATGGCAAAGGCCAATATTGGTAATCACACAGATGTCTGGCTGCGCCATGGACGCAAGACGATGCATCTCCCCAAAATCAGAAATTCCCATCTCAAGCACAGCTACCTGGTGGCTCTCTCTGATTTTAAAAATGGTAAGTGGCAGACCAATCTCATTGTTGAAATTGCCTTCCGTCTTATGTACGTTGTATTTTTGTGAAAGTACAGACGCTATCATCTCTTTTGTACTTGTTTTACCAACACTTCCGGTAATTCCAACCACCTTGATATCCAAAGATTCACGATAGAATTTTGCAAGCTTTTTCATTGCCTCTAAAGTGGAATCCACCAAAATGTAAGGGCTTTTTGCATCCTCTAGCTTCTGCTCTGACAAAGCCGCCAGCGCACCTTTTTCCATAACATCCGGAATGAATTTGTGACCGTCCACTTTCTCGCCTTTTACTGCAATGAAAAGATAATCCTTTTCCACCTGACGGCTGTCAATGACAACCCCTGCAATTTCTTTTGTCTTATCTTCTTCTTTTCCAAAATAAACACCATCGCAAGCTTTTGCAATGTGTTCCAATGTCATATTTTTCATCTTTCTAACCATGACTTTCTGGAATAGTCTGAAACTATTTCACACTATTTCTCATATTTTTTAAGGGAAATCTCAATTAATTTCTCGCATAACTGATTGAAGTTAAGTCCGATTACGTTTGCCTCCTGTGGCAGCAGACTTGTCGGTGTCATACCTGGCAATGTATTTGCCTCCAAGCAAAAGATTTCATTTTTCTCACTCAATAAGAAATCGGTTCTGGAATAGGTGTCTAATCCAATTACTTTTGCAACTTTTTCTGCATAACGCTGCATCTTCTCGGTAATCTCATCCGGAAGCTCTGCAGGACAGGTTTCCACTGCACTTCCTGCTTTGTATTTGTTCTTAAAGTCATAGAAGCCTTTGATTGGTGCAATCTCAATGATTGGCAATGCCTTGTAGTCGATGACACCAACGGAGAACTCACGTCCCTTTACATATTCTTCGATGACTAGTTCATTCTCCCATTTAAATGCCTCGTCCAATGCAGCCTTAAATTCTTCGTCCTTGTATACAATCGAAACCCCGACACTAGAACCTCCACAACATGGTTTTACCACGCATGGAAGTGTCAGTCCTAATTTGCTGCAGGTATCGACACGGTTCTCTTTTGTCATGATAAAGCCTGCTGGTGTTGGAATCTCATGGCTGCGGAAAAACTGCTTGCTGAGTCCTTTATCCATCGCAATAGCACTGCTTAAGTAACCGGTTCCTGTATACTTGATTCCGAACAAATCAAAGGTTGCCTGAATCTTACCATTCTCTCCGTTTTCACCGTGAAGTGCCATAAAGACAATATCTGCCATCTGGCAAATCTCAATGACGTTTGGTCCAAAGAAACAGTCTGACTGATCTTTTCTGGACGCTTTTACTTTTGCAATATCCGGGGCGATTTCCGGGATATCAGAAACCTTGATGCTCGCTTCTTCGCTCTTTTCAAAGATATCTGTCACATCTTCCCTTTTATCACTGTATCCCATAAATACATCAAGCAAAATAACCTGATGTCCATTCTCTCTAAGTGCTTTTGAAACCATATCTCCTGTCTTAAAAGAGACATCTCTTTCGGTGCTTAATCCACCCGCTAAAACTACGATTTTCATTGTATCTTCCAAACCTTTCTTGTTATAACTATACCTTTATTATAGTAAACCCTTTGTCTCATTTTGACAACATATTGATTTATTTTTTGTGATGAAGAATGCGCTTTCATTCTGAAATCTTTCGGTGGATTTGTTGACGGAAGGGGCTTTAGATGCTACAATACAAGTCCATTTATGAATCGAATTTTACTTTAGGAGGAAATCACACATGGGTATTGTTGTTTTTGGCGCAGTATTTGTTGATATTAAGGGAAACCCTTTTAATATATTTATTCCACAGGGAAGAAATGAAGGTATGGTAGAGAATGTTCACGGCGGTGTGGCCCGTAATGTTGTGGAAGACATTGCTAATATCGAGCTTCGTCCAACTTTTGTCAGCCTTGTCGATGACAGTGCGATGGGCGAGGAAGTCATCAACAAATTAAAAAATCACAAGGTCAATACCGATTACATCCGCAAAACACCGGACGGAATGGGTACATGGCTTGCAATTTTTGATAACGATGGCGACGTTTACGCTTCTATTTCCAAACGTCCAAACCTTCATCCTATCACTGACATCTTAGATGAGCAGGGAGATGAAATTTTCAAAGATGCAGACAGCATCTGTGTTGAAATTGATATGGATAAAGACGTGATAAAACGTATTTTTAAGCTTGCAAAAAAATACAATAAACCGGTCTATGGCGTTGTCTCTAATATGAGTATCGCAGTAGAGCGTCGTGATTTTATCACCGACACCGACTGTTTTGTATGCAATATACAAGAAGCAGGTCTTTTATTCTCCGATGATTATTGTGAAAAAACATCGGAGGAGATGGAAACCATCCTGGCAAAGAAAATCTCCGGTGCAAAAATCAAACGAATGATTGTAACCATGGGCGATAAGGGTGCTGTCTATGCAACTCTCGACGGTGAACATGGCTTCTGTCCTGCTAAAAACGTCCATGTCAAAGATACCACCGGTGCCGGCGATTCTTTCTTTGCCGGCGTTGCGATTGGACAAACCTATGGAAAAACATTGGCAGAATCCTGTGAGATTGGCTCACGCCTTGCTGCTTCTGTTATCTGCAATTCAGAAAATGTCTGCCCTCGTTTCCAGCCGGAAGAGTTTGACTTAGATGTTGTAGTAGAAGATTAGGCTTTTTCTTTTTTCCGATTCCGTTCATTCACATCATCACGCAACAGCATATAAAGGGTGGAAACCAAAGGAATAAATACTAAGATTCCGAGTACTCCAAACAGGCTTCCACCTACGCTGACTGCGGCAAGTACCCAGATTGCCGGCAGACCAACCGATCCACCTACCACTCTTGGATAAATCAAATTCCCTTCTATCTGCTGAATCACAAGAAATAAAATTACAAACCAGATTGCCTTTTCAGGGGTATCCACTAAAATCAGAAACGTTCCCACAACACAGCCAATAAATGCACCCACAATTGGAATTAGAGCCGTAAATGCAATCAAAACTCCGACAAGGAATGCATAGGGCATTCGAAAAATACTCATTGCAACTACAAACATCGTTCCAAGAATAACCGCCTCAAGACATTGACCGGTAATAAAATTTGAAAAATTCCGGTATAACATATTGCACACCTTCAAAACCTTTTGATTTACTTTGGATGAGGTATATGCCGAAAGAATTCTTTTTCCCTGGTCTGCTAATTTTTCTTTCTGACCTAAAATGTAGAATGCAAAAATAAATGCAATCAACGCATCCACCACTCCACCAATGATACTGCTCGCCACAAGAACCGTAGAGGACAGCATGCTCGTCATCCCGTTTTTTGCAAATGCAATCGCATTATCCATGACGGCATCCCAGTTGAGATTCGACACATCTAACTTCACAAGATACTGCTGCACCTGTGGATAATTCACACTCAGTGTCTCCAGCTTCTTCATCGTCTCTTCTGCAAACGGAGGAATCTTATTCCCCAATTCTACAATTGTCTGTGTAATCTGTGGCACTACCGTTACAACTACAATCGTAATTATTATACACAGAAAAAGAATACTAAGCAGGATTCCAACCGGTCTTTTCCATCGTTTGGCGGATGCTCCCATCCACTTTACCAAAAGTTTTTCTTCTATCCCACGCAATGGAATATTTAAAACAAAAGCTATCATTCCACCATAGACAAATGGTTTTATAATGTTAAGTGCCACCGCAATCCCTTTTAGCACCTCTTTGCTGTACATCAGTAAAAATACCAATCCAGCAATAAGAAAAATTAGGTTTCTTATCTGTCTGAACTTTTCTTTTTCCATTTCAATAGGTCCTCCCTGTGTTGTGTATGACTTTTAGTAATAGAACTAATTTTAGCATACTTGTATGATACACGCAATGATGTGAAACCTAATCTTCCCTGCTCTTCTTAATCTCATCAATATATCCACCGGTAATCACACCAGCCGGAAGCGCAACGACTGCAATCCCAACAATAGAAGAAATCATGCTCACTAATTTTCCAAATACTGTTACCGGGTAAATATCGCCGTACCCTACCGTCGTCAGTGCCGTGGTTGACCAGTATATCGCATCAAACAAACTGTCAAAACTATCCGGCTCAACCTGGAACATAATCAGCCCCGCAACCACAATATATCCTAATGCGAGATACCCAACCGCCAGCAACACATCTTTTTCTTTCTTTAATACATTTAAGATAACGCGAATGCTCTTGGAATATCTGATAAATTTAAAAATCCGAAAGGTTCTTACCAACCGAAACAGCTTTAACAAACGAAATCCCGGATTTAAAATCGTGATCGATGGCAAAATTGAAAACAAGTCTATGATTGCCATTGGAGTAAATGGGTACATCAGAAATGCTCTGCTTTTGTATTTTTTTAATTTCAAATCTGCCGTCATCCATCGAAGGAAATAATCTAATATAAAAATCATTGCTGTAATGCGGTCGATATATAGGAAACCCGCACTCTGGCTTTTAAAGCAAAGTGGCACTATGCTGATAATTATGGTAACCAACATAAAGCCATCATAAAGAGAGCTTATGCTATCATTTTCATTTGCGACCTCAATAATTTCAAAAACTCTTTTTCTCATATGTAAAACTCCTGCCCTGGTATCTTTAAAATTTCTCCATGCAACACATATACAGCATACCTTATAAAATGGTACAAAAAAAGTACCGATTCTTCGGTACTTTTACAATGCGGGTGACAGGACTTGAACCTGCACGTCGGGGACACTAGAACCTAAATCTAGCGCGTCTGCCAATTCCGCCACACCCGCAAACGCTACTGTGAAATTATATCGTAGCGCAATAAAAAAAGCAACTACTTTTTTCTTTTTTATATCGTTTCTAAGAAAGATTACTCTCCTTCTGGTTCGACTGCTTCCTTAAATAATTCCCAATATTGGTGATACACATCAAAGTCGTCACCAGAAAAAGTCCCGGAATCAGAATCATCCACCAGAATTTTGACATCATCGCCTTGTCTGCGAGCGAGAGCATGCTGCCCCAGGATATTTTTTCAATCGGAAGACCGATTCCCATGAAGCTGAGTGTCGATTCTGCCACGATGGCGCTGCGAATGTTCATGACGACCATGAACATGATGGATGACATGAAGTTTGGCGTTAAGTGCTCCCATAAAATATGCCAAAAACTTCCACCCATGCATTTTGAGGCAATGACATAGTCGCTGTTTCGAATCTGTCTGACCTCCGTGCGCACAATTTTGGCAATGCTCGTCCAGCTTGTCACGCCGATGACAAACGAGATGCTCCATACATTTGGTGTTCCAAGAATCGCCTGAATCAAAATCACAAGCAAAAGATTTGGCACACTCAACAAAATTTCGGTAAGGCGCATCAGACCATCATCCAGCCATTTCGGTGCGCAGCCGCTGATGGAACCGAACACAATCGCAATCAACGTCGAAAGAAATGTTGCGAGGAATCCCACTAGAAGTGAAATTCTTCCGCCGTACCAGATCATCGAAAAAATATCCCGCCCCATCGTATCTGTTCCAAACCAAAACTCACGGTTTGGAGCTGTGGAATAATTTTTCAAATCAAGATAGGTCGGGTCCTTTGTCATAATCAGATTACAAAAAAGGCATCCCAACACAATGATGGACAATAAGGTAATGGAAAGAAACGGTATCTCTTTTCTTTTTTTCTTAATTTGAGGAACAGTTTGAACAGTTTCACGAATTCCTACAATTTCAAATTCCTGATTCATGACGCTCTCCTTCCACAACACTTGTATTTTCCTTCATCCTAGGGTCAATCCGCTCATTGATGGTCTGCGCTATCATGTTACTCAAAATCACAACAATTCCAGATAAAATACACAAAACCATCAACAGATTATAGTCCTTGTAGCGCGCACTCTCATAGGAAAGCGTTCCGAGGCCCGGATAGGAAAAAACAGTCTCCACAATATAGGTTCCGCCCAGAATATGCGGCACAGAAATTGCCATAATGCTAAAATACGTTGGCATCATGTTACGCAGACAATGACGAAACACAATCGTTTTCTTTGTCAGCCCTTTTGCTTTTGCAAGCAGCACATAATCAGCGCGCACTTCCTCAAGCATCTTATTTCGAATCATGTACGCGTAATACCACAGATGCCCCAGTACCACAACCGTCATCGGCAAAATCAGATGCACGATGCGGTCTCCAATCGAATCCTCATAAACACTCGTGTAGGCTCCCGAACTCGGCATCAAATGTAGTTGAATGGAAAAAATAAAAATCAACACCAGCGACATCCAAAACTCCGGAATACAACTGATAAGCGTTCCGACCTGACAGATAATTTTGTCCAACAGGCTGTCCTCAAACCAGGCACATAAAATGCCCAGCAGCAGAGCAAGCCCGAATATCAGAACAAATCCGATTCCACCTAAAATCAGTGTATTGACCATCCGCCCACCAATCACCTCTAAGACGTCCATCTTATATTTATAAGAAATTCCAAAATCGCCGTGAAATGCATTTCCCAGCCATTTGATATACTGCACGTAAATCGGCTCATTCAGCCCCAGCCTCTCCTCTGCCCAGGCGTGCTCCTCCGGACTCATTTTCTCCACGCGGTCTCCATAATAGGACACCAGCGGGTCTCCCGGTGCAAGCCTTGCAATGTAAAAAACAAGAAGGGAAAGCAAAAAGACGCTGACGAGAAACAATATGCATTTTTTCCCATAATAAAGAACTTTATTCTGTTTCATCCCGCATCTTCTCTCCTTCTTCTAATGTTGTATTCTGCTGTTGCAGCCTCTCCAGCCTGCTTTTATCATTCCTCTGCTGTCTCTCCAACATGCTCCTATCCTTCTGTTGTTGCAACACAAAATGACCTGCACTGACCTCCACCAGTTCTCCATCCCTGCAAAAATTCTCCTCATCAAACGAAATCAATTTTCTTGCACGTTCTTTTCTTGGGTCTGGAATCGGGATTGCCGAGAGAAGCGACTTCGTGTACGGGTGCAGCGGATGCTCAAATAATTCTTTTGTCGGTGCGACCTCCACCAGTTTTCCGTGATACATCACACCAATGCGGTCGCACAAAAACTCCACCATCGCAAGGTCATGCGCAATAAATAGAATTGAAAAACCGTGTTCCTGCTGCAAGTGTTTAAACAGATTCACAATCTGCGCCTGAATTGACACATCCAAAGACGCAATCGGTTCATCCGCAACCAGAAGAGACGGTTCCATCGAAAGTGCCCTTGCAATCGCCACCCTCTGTCGCTGTCCGCCGGACAGTTCCGACGGATACTTTTTCAAAAATCCTGCGTCTAAGCCGACATATTTCATCTGAAATTCCGCCTCCGCTAAGTAGGATTCCCGCAGCGTCTTTTTTTTGCTGATGCGAAGCGGCTCTGTGATAATCTCACTCACTTTTCTGCGCTGGTTCAAGCTGGAACTCGAATCCTGAAAAATAATCTGCCGGTCGGTCTGCAGGAGCTTGCGATTCGCACGAAACTGCTTTTTATCGCAGGTGTCAATTCCCTTGTATACAATTTTTCCGGCAGTCGGCTGGTATAAATTCATGATGCAGCGCGCAACCGTTGATTTTCCGGAGCCGGATTCCCCGACAAGCCCGAACACTTCCCCCTCTTTTATGGAAAAAGAGACATCCTCCACCGCTTTGATTACCATTTTTTTCTGCAATGGAAAATACTGTGACAAGTGCTGTATTTCTACTAAATTTTTATCCTTCATCTTCGTTTCCTCCTATCGGAGAAGCAATCTTTGGCGCCCGTTCATCGAGAAGCCATGTTGCCGCATAATGCGTGTCGGACACCTGAAACATCGGCGGCTGCTTTTCGTAATCGATTGCGAGCGCGTACTCATTTCGGCAGGCAAACGCATCGCCCTTTGGCGGGTCAATTAACGTCGGCGGCATGCCCGGTATCACGTGCAGTTTTTCCTTTCCCTTTGAAAAACCGGGGAGCGCCTGCATCAAGCCCCAGGTATAAGGATGCCTTGCATCGTAAAAAATTTCTTCCACCGTTCCGATTTCTACGATTTTTCCGGCATACATAACTGCAACGCGGTCTGCGACACGTGCCACTACGCCTAAGTCATGCGTGACAAAAACGGTCGCCGTCTGTAACTTCTGCTGTACTTCCCGAAGCAAATCCAAAATCTGCGCCTGAATTGTGACATCTAACGCTGTCGTTGGCTCATCTGCAAAGAGAATTTGCGGATTTCCAGCAAGCGCAATCGCCATCACACTTCTCTGACGCATTCCACCGGAAAAATGATGCGGATACAGATTTTTCCGCTCCTTCGCATTTTCAATGCCAACCAGCTCCATCAACTCGATGACTCTTTTTTCCAATTCCGCTTTTCCAATGCGTGGCTGCTGTTTTTTGACGGCTTCCGCAATCTGCGCCCCGATTGTCATCGTCGGATTTAGGGAGGTCATCGGGTCCTGAAACACCATGGAAAAAATGCTGCCGCGCAATTTTGCCATATCACGTTCCCTGTAATTCGTGATATCGACGCCATTGGCGAGAATAGTTCCTGATTTTATTTTTCCACTCTTTGGCAGCATCTTCATGATACTTTTGCAAAGGACACTTTTTCCACAGCCGGACTCGCCGACAATCGCCAGCACTTCGCCTTTTTTTAACGAAAAAGAAACGTCCCGCACTGCCTGCACCTCCCCCTGCGGGGTATCAAAGCTGACCGATAAATTTTTTACTTCTAATACGTTTTCCATACGATTCCTCACGCAAAACAAAGGGGCTGTCTCCAGTCCCTTGTTTCTGTCTCATTTCTGATTTCCAGTCTGTAATTTCTAGTTCGTAATTTCCCATTCGGTTACATTCCAAAAGATGCCAACGCCGTGATGTCCCATGACTGTATCGGCATTAATACCGGAAATATTGGATTTTGCAACATAATTGGCGTCAATGTAACAGATAAAAGTATAGGCAGGGTCTTTTGCAAGTTCCTCCTGGAATTTTGCATAAGCTTTTGCACGAACCTCGGTATCGTCCGATTCTCTCGCCTCTGTCAGATACTGATCCACAAGCGTATTCGAATACGAACTGTAATTCGCTCCTTTTCCGGTGCCAAACACTTTGTAGGTATGGTCGTCTGCATCAAATGGGCTTCCCCATCCAATCAGGTATGCCATCTGACCGCTCCAGTCCACTTCTGTCGGAACTTCCACCTTACACTCAATTCCAACCTCACCAAGCTGCTGTGCTGCTGCCTGCGCAATGTCAAGACGCACCTGGTCGCCCGCGCCGACGCTTAACACAAAGCTGATTTTTTCACCATCTCTATAATAGAAACCGTCGTCTCCCATCTCGCATCCAACGGACTCTAAAATCTCTTTTGATTTTTCCGGATTGTAATCATAATGTTCCACATCTTCATTATTATAAATATTTCGCTGCAGAGGACCATAAGCTGCCATGCCCTCTCCAAGCAGCACCGCCTCGACAATCGCCTCGCGGTCGATTGCGTAGTTGATTGCCGGAATGATGTCTTTATTTTCAGTCCAGTATTCGTTATTAAAATTATACATGATGCCCCGGTAATCAGAGGTTTTCATGTCATAGCAGGTATAGCCATCTTTGTCCGCAAAAGTTTTCGCATCCTTTGGCGTCAAAAGTGCAAGGTCAAGCTCGCCGGATTCCATCTGGATTGCTTTTGCATTATCGTCTGTCACAATTTTAAAAATAATCTGGTCGATGTTTGCGGCACCCTTGAAATAATCTTCATTTTTTTCCAGCGTGATTGCCTGTCCCTCGTCCCAGCTTGCCAGTTTATAAGGTCCTGTTCCGATTGGATGGCGGAAAAAATCAGATTCCTGCATATCTTCTCCCTCCAACAAATGCTGTGGAAGAATCGCCATCGTCATGTAATCCAAAAATGCAACGTTTGGCGCTGACAAGCGAAAAGACACTGTATAGTCATCTTCCACCGTAATCTCCTCGACGTCCTCAAAGTTTGGTGCATTTTCAGAACCATTTTCCGGATCCATAATCGCCTCGATGGTAAACTTCACGTCATTTGCGGTAAAAGGTTCGCCATCGTGCCATTTCACGCCCTCTTCCAGATGGAAGGTGTAGGTATTGGTCTCCTCGTCAAATTCCCAGCTTTTTGCGAGGGAAGGAATGACTTCGTTATCCCCATTGTGTGCGGTCAATCCGTTAAAAAGTAAAATATTGATTTCACCGTGTTCATCCATTGCCGGATTGATTCTGGTATAATCACCGCTTCCGTATACGAGCGTGGTCGTACCAGACGCCTGCTCGGTTCCGGTCTCCTGATTTGCATTGCCTTGTGTGTTTCCCTTTCCACACGCAGCCATGGAAACTGTCATTGCAGCCACCAATAAAACTGATATGATTTTTTTCATTGATACTCTCCATTCCTGTGCGTGAAACGTTCTGCTTCACGCCATTTCCTTTGTATTGTACTCGGACAGTTTATCATGGTCATACCAGTTACCACAAGCTACCCCGGGGGATATTTTTAAAGAAAATAGTCTTGACTTTGTGTCATTTGCCAGCAAAAAACTGTAAGCCAGCCTTTTGCCCCCGCATCTGTTAAATCTATAACTGTATTCCTATCTCTTTTAACCGCTCCAGCTCCACCGTCATGCGCGCCGCCTTTAACGGATCTACCACCTGGCTGATTTCCAGATTTGCATACAGACCGCAGAAGAAGCCTGCTTCATAGAAATCCATATTTCCCATGACAGCGACAAAATCGACTAATTTTTCCATGGCAAGCTGTAATGCTCCATCCGTTGTCTCTGACGTTGCAATGGAAGCAAGTTTTCCATCACAGCAGACAAACGGAATGTCGATGTGAAAATCTCTTCTGACGTTCACTTCAAGTTCAACTTCGCCGGATATCTCAAGTCCTGTGTAAAAGGATTCCCCATCACCCTGCACGGCATGCAAATCTCCCATGGAGAGAAGTCCGCCCTCGACCTGCACCGGAAGATACAGTGTCGCACCCTCGCAGATATAGCGGGTGTCCATGTTGCCACCGTGATTTCCCGGTATCATGGCAAGCGGCGTCCCTTCCGCCGGCGCAACTCCAATTACACCAATCATTGGATGAATCGGAAGTTCTTTTCCATCCCCAAAGGCAACCTTTCTGTTTTTCACCGGAAAAATCTTTGTCTTTGGTTCTTTGACAAGATGACCTAACAATCCCTCGCCCGGCACGCAGAGCGCAAAGCCTTCTTCTGCCACATCAATCCGATTGATTTTTATTTCCAGGACATCGCCCGGATGCACGTCTTCTAAGAAAACAGGTCCTGTGATGGGATTCATAATCGACATATCGACATTTTCAAGTACATCTGTCGTTTTTCTTATCTGTCCATTGAACGCATCCTGCGTCTCAAACAGAAGATGCGCCGGAAGCGTTGCCCTTTCCACCGGTGTCTCCGCTTTATCAAATGCATACGCATGATGCTCTTTTCCTATTTTTGTCATTTATATTCTACTCCTTTTTTCTTCTCCTGTCTGCGCAGGCATCCACATATTTCCTACTCTCTGACTAACGGAAATGTCATACAGTGAGGTCCGCCGCCCGCTTTTAAAATCTCGGTGATGTCAAGTTCCACGACCTCCATGCCATGCTGCTCTAGCTGGCGGTTCACTTTTGTATTCTGGCTTAAAGACATGACACGATGATTTCCGAGTGCCTGCAGGTTACATCCATGCCGGAAAATTGCTTCTTCCTCCACCTTGATTAATTCAATTTCGTGTGCTTTTAACCAGCCGCGGAACTCCTCCGGCAGCCCTTCTTCATAGGTGACCGCAAGATGGTCGTCCACCAGATTAAACATCATATCCAGATGCAGATATGCCGGATTCGACGGCACTCCGATGACTTCATAGCCGAAAGGTGCTAACTGCTCTCTGATTTCTCTTACTCCTGTTTCGTTCGTGCGGTCCAACATTCCAACTGCAATTGTTTTTTCATTTAAAAACATGAAGTCGCCGCCCTCAAAAAGTCCTTCTTTCACTTCCGCAATCTTTGGCACTCCAAGCTCTGCCATTTTTGCTTCATAATCGGTATGTTCTTTGTAGCGCAGTGGCAGCCGGAAATTGCCAAGAATATAACCTTCTTTCACACATCCACCGAAATCTCTTGCGAAAACACCGTTTGGTCTTCCCGCATCTGCCGGAAGAATCTCGACTTCCACTCCGTTCTCGCGGTAAGCCTTCACGAATGCCTCGTGCTCTGCCATCATTTTTTCGACATTTAACTCATAGTCCCATTTTTTTGCAATCTCGTTGATTTTTGCTGCTTTTAAATAATAAGGTGTGGAAATTAAAACTTTCTTTAACACACCTGTTCCATTCTTTACATACATCTCTCGTTCCTCCTGTATTCAAAATATGCTTCTGCATTGACCACCTGACGACTTGTTACTTTAAAAACTCATCCACTGCCTCAATAATCAGCTCCGGCAGCACCTCAAACGAATACGGCAGATAGAGCCGCTCCGTCCACTTGTGTGCATCTTTTCCATATACCCCGAAATTGACCGCCGGAATGTTTAATCTCTTTATCTTTTTCAGCGGAATCGGATACAAGGTATCGTATGCCGGGAAATTTTTCATCAGGCACTCGATAGATGCTTCGTCGTCATCAATCTTTAAATAACTGCTGTCGGATAGACTTGGAAAAAACTGTTTCACCTCGTAAGTCTCCCCGGTCTTTTCGCCTACACGCTCCGCAAGCTTCACAAGGTGCTCCTTCAGCGCCCACTCTTTTTCATCCTCTTTTTTCAATGTGTTGTGCGGGCAGTATGGCGGGGCAAAATAGAGCACGACAACCGGCTGTTTGAACCCGATTTTATTTAAAAGATGACGAATCAGCGCAATCCCTATCTCACGCTGGTCTGTCCCCTTTTCCACTTCTGTTTCCAGAATATGCTGCAATTCCCCATCCGCTTTTGCATGTGCAAGCAATTCTTCGTACGTCATAATCTTCGGCTCATAATCGACATCCTGATAAAGGTCGCCGGAACACGCACAATACCTGCGGTCCTGCTCTTTTCTATATTTCTCTGTCTCCGAAAAAGCCTCCGCAGCCGCCTTTTTCAACGCTTTCACAATCTCCTCCACGGAACGATTGTGCACAAACAAATTGAAATAAACCAATGCGTCATATGCGGTCTGCACATTGTATGCCGTCTTTAGGTCTTTCATTTTCAAAACACTCGGCGGCAGCGTGCTCTCTCCCTCGTAGCAGTCACAAAATTCCGTATTCAGGCTGATTTTTCGAACCAGTTCTGCGGCAAGATAAGAGGCGTCAAAGCCTTCGAAACACTGCCCCACATGCGTCTCTTTTCCCTGAATATAAAAGCACGGAAGCAATTTTCCAACCGCACCGGCATAGATGTAACGCTTCGTGTCACCCTCATACAATGGACAAATGTAGTCATTATTGATTGCCAGTTCATAGGAGAATCCCTGCTCCTCCTGCAGCTGCTCTAACACCTCAAGTCCATGAACGATTCCGGTATGCAGGTTCTCCTCCACCGGATTTGCGGAAAAAAGTAGATTTCCCTTTAACGCATCCGCGTGCTCTGAAAAATAGTTCATCAGCACGGCAAAAACAGCCACGCCGCTTTTCATATCGCAGGCACCACGTCCCACCATCCAGTCCCCGGTTTCTAAATCCGCGCGCACCGTCTCCGGCAAATCAAGCTTTTTCATCTCCTCCAGCAATTTATCCGGTGAAAAAGCATACGGCTCTAACACACCAAAATCATCCACGCCGACCGTATCGATATGTCCGTGAAAAAGCAGCGTCCTTCCATTACTTTTCCCGCCCTTGATATAGGCAAACACATTTTTTCGATGCAGCGCATCTCCCTTTAATTCCTGTAGGAAAACCTGCTTTGGGTGTTCCTTAAAATACGGAATTTTCCTAAAATAGGATTCTAATTTTTCCGCCACTTTCCGCTCGCCAACCGAACCATTTACACTTGAAATCTCTACCAGTTCTTTGGTAAGCCGTTCCATTTCCGTCCGAAATTCTTTCATACGATTCCCCTTTCCTTTTCTTGCAATCACAGATGAATCTCTTTTTCATTCGCAATCCAGTTCACTTTGTCGTATTCTTTTTTACAAAAATGAATCAGGTTCTCGCAGGAAATCCGCTGTAACTCCCTCATGGATGTATCCGAGTAAAATGCCGCATGTGGCGTAAGCACAACGTTTTCCCGATGCGCAAGCGGATGATGTCCGATGTCCGGATTCTCTGTTTCTAACACGTCAAGCCCGGCTGCCCGAACCTGCCCGCTTTCTAGTGCCTCCGCAAGCGCCGTCTCATCCACACAGCTTCCTCTTCCTGCATTGATAAAAACAGGATGTTTTTCCATCCGGGCAAATTCTTTTCTGGAAAAATAGTGTCCGTTTTCCGTCGTCTGGTTCATGTGATTCGTGATGACATCCGCCTGCTGCAGTGCTTCCTCTTTTTCCACCAGCGAAACGCCTGCTGCCTGCGCCACTTCCTTTGGCAGATACGGGTCAACCGCTAAAATCTTCATCCCAAACGCCTGCGCGCGCTTTGCGACCGCCTGTCCGATTCTGCCGAATCCAAAAATCGCAAGCGTCTGTCCCTCGATTCTTCTTAAACCGGTCACGTCCAAATAGTTCCAGCTTTTTTTCTGCTCTATCGCATGTTCGTAGGCACGGATTCCACGCTGCAGGCAAAGCATCAACGCCATCGTATGCTCTGCAACTTCCTGTGTACAGTATTCACGGATAGGGCATACGGCAATGTTTTTCTCATTTGCTTTTTTCAAATCGATGGTGCCGTAACCGGTTGCATTTACCACAATAAGCTTTAACTTTTCTGCGGATGCAAGCACTTCCGCCGTCACCGGCAAAAACGCGGTCAGAAGAACCTCCGCTTCACGCAGTTTTTCCATGAACTCTTTCTGATTCCGGTAAGAATACACTTCCACCTTATACTCCCCACCTAACGATTCACGTAGTTTTTTCTTTTCCCATTCCAAATCGCGTTTCAATTCTTCCGGGTAATCGCTGATTAAAATGACATGTTCCATTTTCTTTCCCTTCTATGCCGCAAGCTTTTGCAAAATCTCTCTGGTTGCTTCCACAACCGCCTCCATCTCTTCCCTGGTTCCAATCGTGATGCGCAGGAAATTGTCGATTCGCGGCGCATCATAATAGCGCGCTAAGATGCCGTGCTCTCTTAGCTTCTGGTTATATTCTTTTGCATACATCGATGGATTGGTCACAAAAATAAAATTCGTGTGCGACTCTAATACCTGAAAACCTAATTTTCTTAGTTCTTCACTTAAAAATTCTCTGTTTGCAATAATCTCTTTTGCACACTTTTCATAATAAGCACTGTCTTTCACTGCCGCCGTTCCGATGGCAAGGGAAATATCGCTCATATTAAACGGATTAAAGGAAAACTTGATGCCGTTCAAATCATCAATCAGGCTCTTGTCTGCAACGCAGTAGCCGATGTGCGCGCCCGCAAGATTTTTGGATTTTGACATCGTATGAACTACAATCAGATTTTTATATTTGTGAATCAGTGGAATACACGTCTCATTGCCATAATCCACATACGCCTCATCAATCAGTACAAGGCGGTCCGGGTCCGATGCCGCCATACGCTCAATCTCTGAAATTGGCAGCACATAGCCGGTCGGCGCATTGGGATTCGCTAAAATAATATGGCGTCCGCTCTCGATAAAGGCATCCACATCCACCGTAAAATCCTCTTTCAACGGAATTGCCTTCCCGTCAATCGCAAAGGATTTTGCAAATCCCTCATAGAATCCATAGGTAATATCCGGGTAGGCAATCTTGGCCGTCTCATCAAAAAATGCAAGAAAAATCATACCAAGCACTTCATCGGAGCCGTTTCCCACAAAAACCTCCTCCATCTTCACCTGATATTTTTCCGCCACCGCAAGACGGAGTTCCTTCGCATCCGGGTCTGCATAAAAACCAAGACGCTCCATGCGCTCACTTTTCAAGACCTCTAACACTTTCGGTGATGGCTTCATCGAAGTCTCATTTGCATTTAACTTGATATATTTCCGGTCCTTTGGCTGTTCCCCTGGAACGTATTTCTCTAAATTCTCGTATCGCTTACATAAAAATCTGCTCATCTTTTCTGCTCCAATTCTTTTCATTCATAACGTTGATGTTTTTGTTATATGGGTTCGGGTGTCAAAAGATAGTTCATAACTTAGGGGGTGACAAATTACACAAGGCCAAGACTATTTTGTGACTTTGGGAGAATATTAATCTTGTTCAGGCATGCTAAGACTTTTCTTATATTCGTACAACGGAACAAAATGGGCCTGGCTTTGTGCAATTTGTCAATCCATAAACGATAAGCTATCTTTTGACACCCGAACTCTATATAACGAAAAAAGGTGCCGAAACGATTTTCATCGTCTCAGCACCTTCGCTTTCATGCTATCGAGTATATTCCCGAATCTATTCTTTTTCAATCTAATTTTTATTTACTTTTCTACAATAAAATGATAGTATTTTTATAAAATTCACAAAAATATTGTATGAAAGTAGAGAAAAAGGAGTGTCCTATGGTATCGGTTGCAGAATTGTTAGAGTTGACCTTGTTTGATGATTTTGAATTGGTGAGTGGCAAAAATGGTTTACATAATGATGTCAATACAGTTGCAATTTTAGAATATGAAAGCTACCAGAAAAATTATGATGTGTTCAGTCCGGGAGATTTCATCCTGACCTCACTCTTTTTTGCAAAAGACAATCCTGACCTCATCACCGAAGCACTGCTTGCCCTGATGCAAAAACCGGTCTCTGCGATTGCCGTCAAAACCATGTTTTTCCATGAGCTGCCGCAGCCTGTTCTCGATGCTGCCGAGCGCCTTAACATTCCGATTTTCTTTTTTCATAAGGCATACATGGAAGATTTGATTATCAGCGCCAACGAACTTTTAAAATCAAAACTGCAATATCTTATTTTCGAGGAAAAAGTAACCGCACTGATTGAGACAAGCCCAACTGCACACACCGTGACTGCTGCCGCCAGAGAAATCAACTATCACTTTCTGCCGTACGTCACGGCGGTCTACCTAACTCCGAAAAAGCTGAGTTCCCGCAATTCGATTTCAAATTACTTCAACCGTCTTAACTACAAACGTTATCGTTCCAAATCATTTCCGAGACAGTATTCCTATGTCAAATACCGTCAGGGCATGCTTCTGCTTTTATCCTTCGGGGAATCCATGTCTTTTTCAAAAGAGACACTTCTAGACATTATCGAGGAACAGCTTGCACTCGTGGACGTCTCCCCGGCGGACTTTTTCATCGGCATCGCCGACTCGCTTCATCCGCTTGCACAGTTAAACATTGCCATCTCGCAGGCTTTGACCGCGAACCGTATCTGCCAGCTTCAGAAAAGCGGCGTCCTTCTCTTTTCCGAAAGCGGCATTTACCGGCTCGTCACGCCACTGCTTTTTGATGCAGCCTTTTTAGAGGATTATCAGGAAAAAATTGCCATTCTCTCGCACTATGATGAAAAATACACCTCAAACCTGCTCCAGACCTTAGCAGACTTCGTCTCCTGCAACGGTGAAATTGCTGCCACCGCCGCAAAAATTTATCAGCACCCGAATACCGTGCGCTACCGGCTCAAAAAAATAAGTTCTCTCTGGTCGATTGACCAGGAGAACTTATATAACTACGCTTTTTCATATATGCATGCCTACGAGCTGCTTACGCATACTAATATCTGATTTTATTCATCAAAAATAGAAACAATTTCTCCGTCTAAGATGCGGTTCATGTTCTTCACGGCACAGAAGTTACCGCACATACTGCAGGTGTCTTCTTTTTCCGGCTTGGATTCTGCACGGTAACGGCGTGCTTTTTCCGGGTCGATTGCAACGTCGAACATTGCTTCCCAGTCTAATTTCTTTCTTGCCACATCCATCTTGTGATCCCAGTCCATCGCTCCCGGAAGTCCTTTTGCGATGTCTGCTGCATGAGCTGCAATACGGGTTGCAATGATTCCTTCTTTTACATCATCAACATCCGGAAGACGTAAATGCTCTGCCGGTGTCACATAGCATAAGAAAGATGCGCCGCTCATCGCTGCGATTGCTCCACCGATTGCAGATGTAATGTGGTCGTATCCAGGCGCAATATCGGTTACGATAGGTCCTAGCACATAGAATGGTGCGCCGTGGCAAAGTGTTTTCTGAATCTCCATATTCGCTGCAATCTGATTCATCGGCATATGTCCCGGTCCTTCAATCATAACCTGAACGTCTTTTTCCCATGCACGTTTGGTCAGCTCACCTAAGGTGATTAATTCCTCAATCTGGGAAGCATCTGTTGCATCCTCTAAACATCCCGGACGACAGGCATCTCCAAGACTTAATGTCACGTCATACTCACGGCAGATGTCTAAGATTTCATCGAAATGCTCATAGAATGGATTTTCCTCACCGGTCATCTCCATCCATGCAAAAATGATGGAACCTCCACGGGAAACAATGTTCATCAGACGTTTATTTTTCTTGAATTTCTTTGCTGTTTCTTTGTTGATTCCGCAGTGAATCGTCATGAAATCCACACCGTCTTCTGCGTGCATTCTTACGATATCAAGCCACTCCTGTGATGTAATTTTGCCAAGTGCCTTGTGATAGTAAACAACTGCGTCATAGATTGGAACCGTTCCAATCATCGCCGGGCACTGCTCTGTCAGCATGCGGCGGAATTTTCTGGTATCACCATAGGAACTTAAGTCCATGATAGCCTCTGCTCCCATGTCAACCGCGTTTTTCACCTTTTCCATCTCCATGTCAAGGTCTTTCATATCTCTGGATGTACCAAGGTTTACATTTATCTTTGTAGTCAATGCAGAACCTACTCCGCTCGGAGAAATTGCTTTATGTACTTTATTGCAAGGAATAATTGCCTTTCCTTCCGCAATCAAACCACGTAATTTTTCCACATCCATATGTTCTTTTTCTGCAACCTGCTGCATTTCCGGCGTTACAATGCCCTGTCTGGCAGCATCCATCTGTGTTGTGTAACTCATTCTTTTTCCTCTTTTCTGTTTTCTAACAACGCAAAAACGGAGGACACCAAATGGTATCCTCCGCATTATAAGCATTCTCTTCTTACTTCCTACGATGGCATTATCCATATCAGGTGTAAGGGTCGAAGTTCGATTACTTCCTCTCAGCCTGCATGAACAAGCTCCCCCGTATTTATTCTTTTTATGCTGATTATCAGCTAGATTATTATAACGAATTTTTTTCCATTTTGCAAGCCTTTCGCACTATTACTCCACACGCTGTTTTTGCACTGTAAACTGTTAGCAGAATTCGCTCCACACAATATTTTTTAATTTGCGTGTCAGCGGCATCGTTCCGGCATCTTTTCTCTGACAGGAAAGCAGCATTGTAAGGTTGTCCTTCGGGCTGTTGATAAAATAAAATCCAAGCCAGCCATCCCAGCCGTATTCCCCTTTTGTGCCGAACATATTGGCTTTCTCCGGTTCTTTTAAAATGCGCAGGAAATTCCCATACGTGTAACCGTTTAAGCTTTCCCATGCACGGTTCATACTCTCCTGCTGCCACGGCATGAGCGCTGCCTGCGTCATGTATTCGACGGTGCGCTCCGAGAGAATCCGCTTTCCATGATAACTTCCTTTTTGTAAAAGCATCTGCGCAAATTTGGCATAATCATCGATTGTGGATACCAGACCTGCTCCGCCCGATTCAAATGCCGGTGGAACATCCTGCGTGTAGCGGATGGCAAGATTATTCGTCTGGCATTCCCTAATGCTGCATTCCTTCATGCCGCCTTCCACACGTTCATAGACTTTTGCAAGGCGGTGCTGCTTCTCCTTTGGCACATAAAATGCGGTATCATGCATGCCAAGCGGCTCAAAGATTTCTTTCTGTAAAAATTCGCCAAACTTTATCCCTGTTATCGCTTCAACAACCGCTCCCATGATGTCTGCCGATGTTCCATACATCCATCTGCTGCCCGGCTCAAATGCAAGCGGGCAGTCTGAAAGCTTCCGTGCGACTTCACGGGTTGTTCTTTTATTCTCCGTATAAAGCTGCCGGTCTAATTCTTCAAATACTTTTTCAGCTGCCACGGAACCGGCATTGCTGTTATCCCCGCCGTACGCCAGTCCCGACGTCATGTTTAACACTTCTTTGATTAAAATATTCCGGCCGCACGGTATGACGTTTGCTCCATCGACGCAGGTCATGTCTGCGTATTCCGGTAAATAATCACAAAGCCACGCCCCCGCATCGAGAAGCCCCCGCTCCATCAGAATCATTGCCGCTACGGATGTAATCGGTTTTGTTGCAGAATACAGACGGACAATGGTATCTCTCCCATAATCTCTGCCCGTCTCACAGTCTGCCTTTCCTCGTTCGACATAAAGTTCTTCTTTTCCATCTTTTATTACCAAAAGCGATGCGCCTGCCACCTCATGTTCTGCAATTGCACGCTCTATGCACGCCTCTACAAGCTTTTTTTTCTGCTCTGTCATTCCTTTTCCCCCATTTGATTATACTTATTATAAAATCTTTTTCGTAACCGCACTAGCGATAGAATTCCACTTTTTTTACCTAAAAAAATAGAGCAAAGCCCCCTATTACTTTGCCCTATCTTCTCTTTCTATCGTTTATTTTATCACTAATTTACAGGTTCCTCTCATATTCAATGGACATTCATAAACACGATCCGTTCCACTTTGACCGATGAAGGAAATTGGGCATCTGCGGCAATCACCTGCAACGAAATCTCTTGGAACCTCGAATTCCAAAGTCGCTTTTTTCAATCCCTGTTCTGCTTCTTCCTGTTTGATATGATCCCAGCTTAACATCTGTTCACAGCCCTTGCACTTGTCCATTCCTCTTGATACCGGGCGTCCACAGCATGGACAAGAATAATAGGTCTCTGCCATCTCTCCCTGTACCTCAATCACGTCAACCGGAAACTGCTTAATCAACTGTGATCTAATTTCATCACTTACCATATTTATCTCTCCTTCTATCCTTGTCATTTCCTGACTACTACCCTTTATTATATCATGATTCCCTAATCTTTTACGACCATTTTCGCCATAATCCGTTCTTTCTTAGATTCATTTTCATACTTAACGGCAAAATACAACTTTATCGTGTTCTAAAATTTTTGTTTTTCCATCCGGGATAATCGTTGTATTACCACGCACAATCATGATAATCAGCTCATCTGTGGAAAGTTTGAGCGACGAGATGACCTGATTGCACCACGGATGACCTTTTTCAATCGCTTCCTCCTGCAATTCTTCCCCATCCGGCTCGTAAGGCGGCACACTTAAAATGACACTGTCACCTGCCAAAATTTTGGTATCCCCTTTTGTAATAATGGTTTCATCTTTCCGCTTAATCATCAGAGCAAGTGCTCCGGTTGGCATTGTAACCTCGCGAATACATTTGTTCTCCCAGTTATGCCCTTTTGGTATGTACATGCGCATCATTGTAAAAGAAGTTTCATCCTGATAATCATTGAACGTTTTCCGTACATCAGCATTGTCATCGCGCATCTTTAAGCGCTGCACCATCCACGGAAGCGCACCGCCTTGTACCGATACGGAAAAAAGGGATACCAGAAACACAATATGAAACAAATCGTAGGACATCGACATCCCACTTGCAACTGCCATAATTGCAAATACGGACGAGGATGCTCCTCGAAGCCCTGCCCAGGCAATTAACAGACATTGCCTGGTACTGCATCCAAACGGTTTTAGCAGGGAAAATACAGCAATCGGACGTGCAATCAGAGTCAAAATAACGGTCACACAAAGAGCCGTCGGAATAATTTGTGGCATCTTATGTGGAAATGTCAATAATCCTAATAAGAAGAAAATCAAAATCTGTGCCAATCCGGTAACTCCATCAAAAAAAGGAATTAACACCTGTTTGGACTTTATTTTGCTGTTACCGATTAAGATTCCCATCAGGTAAACACTCAGGTAAGGATTTCCCCACGCAACTTTTGTAACACCATAACATAGTAAAATAAAGGAAATCAGAAAAATGGTTTCCAATCCTTCTGAAATTAATCTTGTTTTTCTCATCAGCCAGATAGACACTGCTGCAAATCCGACACCAAACAATGTTCCAACTACAAGTTGTAATAGAATCAAAAGCCACACGGTATTGGTTCCATCCTGTTTCATCAGACTGATTCCCACAAGGGTAAGCAGATATGCAACCGGATCATTGCTACCACTCTCTAATTCCAGAATAGACGCTGTACCATCCTTTAGATTCAGCTTTTGCTTTCGTAAAATTGCGAACACGCTCGCCGCATCCGTTGCCGATAACACCGCACCGATTAGAAAACTCTCTGAAAAAGAAAATTTTAACACAAAATAACAAAGTACTGCTGTAATCCCCGCCGTAAGCACGACGCCTGCTGTTGACAGCAAAATGGATTTTCCCACCACCGGTTTTGCAGCCTTCCATTTGGTATTAAAGCCACCGTAAAACATGATAAAAATAAGGGCAATGGAACAGATTTCCTCTGTCAGTTTATAATTATCAAACTGAATTTTTGCGATACCATCACTGCCAAATAGCATGCCAATAAACATAAACAAAATCAGTGCCGGCATCCCAAACTTATCGGAACACTTCTCCGCCATCACACAAAGCAACAATACAATTGATACAATCAAAATTCCGGTTGTCATAAATCAGCTCCTATCTTTCATCTGGTTTCATTCTATTTGCTCTAATTTGTTCTGTTCCCCTTTGTTTCTATTTCTTTATTTTATCTGCTTCGCTATCTCTTCCTGTACTTTTTTATATTTCTCCCTGCTCACTTTCTTTTGTAAGCTGTTCTTTCAACAGGTTTACATAATGTTTTGCATTCTCACGGTTCGCTTCCACTTCCTCCTCACGCAAAGGACGAATGACCTTTGCCGGATTTCCGAATGCCATTGAATTGTCTGGAATTTTCGTTTTTCCAGTAACAAGTGCGCCTGCACCAATGATACAATTTTTTCCAATCACAGCGCCATTTAACAGAATACTGCCCATGCCGATGACGGAATTGTCTCCGATGGTACAGCCGTGCACAATCGCATTATGTCCGATGGTGACACCTTTTCCAATCACAACCTTATGTCCCGGGTCGGTATGAATCGTGCAATTATCCTGCACGTTGGATTCATCCCCAATTTCAATTGGACCGGAATCCCCGCGAACCACGGCATTGTACCAGATTCCAATCTGATTTCCTAAGGTTACATCTCCGCCGACATAAGCGCCCGGCGCAAGAAAAATCTGTTTTTCCTGTGACATACTCGCTCACAACCTTTCTCTTTGCTAAAAAATATCTTCACACTTTTTTCCGAAATTAGGGTGACAAAAATTAGTCATCATAAAAATTCGGCATCGGCTTTGTTGGATATGCTCCGCACATATTTAAAACATACGGCCATTTTCCTGTATCTTCCACCAGAAATCCATAAACCACACCCATGTGCCTGTGCCAGTGACGAAACTGTCCTAAAATCAGACGAAATCTTGTCATTTCGCAATTCTTTGGCATTTCAAGCAATTCCTCGTCCTTTAACACTTTTAAATAGGAACGAATCTTACGCTCAATCGAATCCAAATAACGCAACAATTGTTGTCTGGTAAGCTTTTCATCGCCTGGAACCACATTCAAGTCTGCGAGTCCCTCCTGATAAAAGTCTGGATTTTGATAGTGTTCATCCTTTGGATTGATATACCATCGGTCCATCGAATAAAGCATATGAAAAATATATTTCCACATCGGAATCTCATCATAACGCTTTTCCCACAACTCGTCTGGCACACATTCCATCAGATTTCTTGTCTCCCATAATGCCCGCTCTGTTAGAAAATGAATTTCTTCACAAAAACTCATATTACCCCTGCCTTCCTCTTTTTATATTACCAATAATTTATCGCAATCCCAATATCCTCTTTTTATCTATTTTGTAGATAGCACATTCTTTTTCAAAAACTGTATATAAAATCCCACTCCAACCAGACTTGTCACCAGCTCCGTGATTGGAAATGTCAGCCAAAACCAGGTTAATCCAAATCTGGAAAACAAAAATCCAAGTGGCACAAACAACACCACCGTGCGTATTACCGTTAACATAGAACTTTTCAAACTGGAGCCAACCGCCTGGAAAAAGACCGGAAATATTAAAGATGTAACCATTGTTAAAAAACTGGTTCCGATAAACCGGAATGCAACTTTTCCTATGTCAATCACAACCGGGTCTGAACTGAATACGCTTAACATCTGCCCCGGAATTGTACTAAAGCAAACCGTTCCAATTGACATTAATAACATTCCAAATAAGACGGACGTTGACAATGTCTTTTTACATCGCTCTATGTTTTTTGCCGCATAATTAAAACTGATGACCGGAACGATACAGGTCTGCATTGCGCCTAGCGGAATAAAAAAGAAAGTCTGCCACTTATAATATAACCCTAACGTCGTGACTGCCTGGTCAGAAAAAACCGATAAAATCAGATTTAATCCAAAAATATAAAATGTATATGCTGACTGCATTAAAATGTTTGGGGTTCCTATCCGAAATATTTTTGCAATATGCCCCGGATATACTGCTTTCCCTGGAGACTTCCGAAAACCTTTTCTTCCTACAATAATGGCTGCCACAATCTGACCTGCCACTGTTGCCACTGCCGCACCGCCAATTCCCATCTCCGGCAAGCCAATTTTGCCAAAAATAAGAAGCGGATCTAGAATAATATTGGTAACGGCTCCCATAATCTGCGCAAACATCGGTGTTTTCATGTCACCTTCTGCCTGCAAAACCTTTGTCCAGATACTTTCCAAAAACAGTCCTATACTAAACACACAGACAATTCTTCCATATAAAACAACATCGCCAATTACAGTTTGTGAATTTGTTGACAATCTTGCATAGAAAGGCATCATAAACCAGCAAACAAACGCAAACAAAAACCATAATCCCAAGGCAAGCGGGGTTCCAATTCCAGCATATTCATTTGCCTTTTCCTTCTTCCCCTGCCCAAGTCTTGCCGCCATAATCGTATTGATGCCCACACCGGTTCCTACTGCTAACGCAATCATCAAAAGCTGTATCGGATATATAATGGATAACGCGGTCAGTCCTTCCTCGGAATAGCGCCCTATAAAAAGACTATCAATAATATTATACAATGCCTGTATTAACTGCGCCAGCATAACAGGTGGTGCCAGTTTTAATAAAATTTTGCTTATCTTCTCTTTTCCGTAAAATTCTGTTGTTTCCATCTTTTTTCTACCCTAAATGTTTTTTAATAAATTATGCCACAAATCTTTATTTTTTCAAGAGTTTCTATTTTCCTGTCTGCCTCTTTTTTATTTTATAGCACTCCTGCTCTCCACTCTTTTTCCTCTACTATTTTAGGGTCTTCCTGTTTACCACTCTTTTTCTTCTCACATTTTATAGCCTGGCTGTCGTCTCTTCACTTTATATTCTCTAATATACATGCCTTCCTTCTATTTTTAGCTATTTGACACGCGCGTTCTTTTTTCATTTTGTTCATGATGACATGCCTATTGTCATTTTTTCATTGATAGGCATGTAAAAATAAGGTAATACAACGATGGTTTTACATGCCATCTTTCCCATTTTCAAACATAGGCATGTTATCTTACCGTCAAGAATACATGCCTATCATACTTTTTTCCTTTGTAGGCACGCAATATTTCCATTTCTTTTACTCATTTTTGCATGCCTATTTCATTTATTTTGCCTAAAGGCACGCATTTTCTGGCATATTCTAGATTAAGCATGCATTTTGTGGCAGTTTGAAAGATATGTACTTAGGCAGACTCTAAAAAAATTAAATGTTTTTTTACATAAAAATATGCTATTCTATGTTCTTTACGGAGGACAAACAAATGAATCATATTTTAAAACAAGTGCATCCCTATTCTATCTTTTATTCCAATTCTGATAACAGATGGCACACTACCATTGTTGATGAATCAAATATACATGGTAGAAGGCAGATTGCACGAAAGAAGAAATGCGACTTAGAACACTTTTTACTGGAACACTATTATTTACCAGAAACAGACCATGTACAAACCCAAAAGACCTTTGAGGATATCTTTTATCTGGTTCAGGAACGGAAGTTACGACTTATTAAAAATCCCGAAAAAATTCCTAGCGCCCAAAATACACATCTCAAAGCAAAATCCGATTTCAAACGATATTTTGCAGATACAAATTTTATAACCATGCCAATTGATGAAATTACGAAAAAAGATATTGAGGATATTTGCCTTTATAATCTTGAACGCTATGACCTTAAGAAAAAAGCTTTCGCCTCCTTGCGTGGAATTTTAAAATCAGTCTTTGACATGGCATATTCCGAATATTGGGTATCTGATAATGTATATCAACGTGTAGATTTTTCTCTTTTTAAAAATATGTATATTCCAGAAACACCGATTGACAATCGAATGCACCCAACGGATGAAGTTTATGCTATTATCCAGGAGCTTCACCGCAAGGAAAAAACACGTCCTATGTATAGCTCTATATGGGCACTCGAAATGCAAATATTGATGGGGGCAAGACGCGGTGAACTCCCCCCGCTTACCTGGGATGATATTTCTGACACCTGTATTTGCATCTCAAAAGAACAACTTACATCTGGGAACAATTTTGTTATTGTAAACCATACTAAAAATTATAAGCCAAGATACTTTCCCCTAACCAATGATCTCAAAGATTTTCTGGTACGGCTAAAATCCATGCATAGCAAGTACTATCCCGATAGCGTATATTTATTTCCCGCTAATGCTGCAAATGGAACCATCACAAATCGGGCAGTCTATCTAGTCTATCGTGGCATTTGTCGTAAACTTGGAATCGATAAACCAAAGAATGTGATTCGAGGACCACATTCATTTCGAAGAAACGCTATTACAGACGTTGTAAATGAAACAAATGGAAATATTGTCATGGCATCTGAACTATTTGGCAACACACCCGAAGTTGCCAAACAACATTATTTTGCTGGAATTGATTTATCAGTTGCAACTACCATCCTAGACAAAAGATCATTGCTTACCAAAAGTAAACAATCGTAAACATTTTTGCAAAAGAAAAGACGCCGTTCTTTCGAACGACGTCATTCTTTTCGGAATGAGACATCGGGGATTCGAACCCCGGACAACTTGATTAAAAGTCAAGTGCTCTACCAACTGAGCTAATATCCCATATTTAATTAAGCTGGGCTAGTTGGATTCGAACCAACGAATGCAGGAATCAAAATCCTGTGCCTTACCGCTTGGCGATAGCCCAACAATTGATTGCTGCACATACCGCAACAAGGGTGGATACAGGGATTCGAACCCTGGGCCTCCAGAGCCACAATCTGGCGCGCTAACCAACTGCGCTATACCCACCATAAAAGACTATAGGCAGCTTCTTGTCAGATGCTTCTTGTCTTTCTTCTTCCTTAGAAAGGAAAATGTGCTCGAAGGGATTCGAACCCCCGACCCTCGGCTTAGAAGGCCGATGCTCTATCCAGCTGAGCTACGAACACATGTAGCAACTTTATGAAATTGCTTCATATCTGCCTCTAGGGCAAATATAAAGCGGGTGATGGGAATCGAACCCACGTATCCAGCTTGGAAGGCTGGTGTTCTACCATTGAACTACACCCGCATAGAGTCGGGGTGACAGGATTCGAACCTGCGACCTCCTGGTCCCAAACCAGGCGCTCTAGCCAAGCTGAGCCACACCCCGAGGAGTTATTTGGTCTTGTCTGTTTCGCAAGACAAGAGTTATTATATCTCAACCAAAAGAATATGTCAACACTTTTTTTCATGTTTTTTTAATTTTTTTCAATTGTAGAAAAAATATATGTAATGAGCACAATTTAAGCCCCTTTTTCTAGAGATAACGGATTTCAAAATGTGCCTTTCTATCTGCGTCTATGTCCATCACGATATAGGATGGCTGCTTTCCTTCCTGCCTTGGGTAAGACAGACTTCCTGGATTTATTGCAATAATATCTTTTCCATAATCAATAACCGGACGGTGTGTGTGCCCAAACATTACAATGTCAAAATTTCTGGCGGATGCCTCTTTTTTGATATCTTCAATCCCTGCCGATACATAATAGTAGTGTCCGTGTGTAATCAGAATTTTATACGCACCAATCCTTAATTCCTTCTCCCTTGGGAGCGCAGAAAAGAAGTCATTATTCCCTGCAACAACTTCTAGGGGACATCCGGCAAGTTCCTGTATATAGTCCTCCTGCCCCTCTGCATCCCCTAAATGAATCATCAAATCAAACGGTGTTTCCCGTTCTACTACTTTTTCAAGATTGCTATGTTTTCCATGTGTATCACTGACAACTAAAATTTTCATCATCTTTTTCCTCTGAACGTAGTTTCTTCTAATTTTCATTAGAATCTAATCCCCATTAGACTCGCTCACATCAAAGATCTTTTGGCTGTCTTAAATCTTCATAGGTGTCGGCAAGCAGCGCTTTCATTTTGCGCAGTGCCTTTCCTCTATGACTGATTTCATTTTTCTGCTCCTCGGAAAGTTCCGCTGTGGAACACTGATATTCCTCTACCATAAAAATCGGATCATATCCAAATCCATTTTCTCCGGCCGGTTTTTCTCCAATATAGCCCTCAATTGTTGCCTGAGTCGTTAAAACCTTTCCATCCGGCAATGCTGCTGCAATCGCACAGACAAATCGTGCTGTTCTTTTTTCCTTTGGAACACCCGAAAGACAATCCAAAATCGCCTGGTTTTTCACCTCATATGGGGTATCCTCTCCTAAATAGCGGGCGGAATAGACCCCTGGCTCTTTGTTTAAATAATCGACCTCAAGCCCGGAATCATCCGCAAGTACAATATCCTTTGTCTGTTTCGCAATCTCTGTCGCTTTGATTTTGGCATTCTCTACAAATGTAGTTCCATTTTCCTCTATATCGGCCAAAATCCCTGCCTCTTTCATCGAGACAACCTCCACCGGCATATCTGCCATAATTTCTCTGATTTCTCTCATCTTACCGGCATTTCCGGTTGCAAAAATAATTCGTCTCATTAATATCCTTCCTCCAAAGCACGGTGGATTGCCTGATAAATTCCCTGTGCTGTTTTTTTCTGGTATTCTTCTGAATTCAGGTTGTCAAGTTCTGCCTGGTTTGTCATAAAACCAACCTCAATCAACGCCACCGGCACCTCACTGGTACGAATAATATAAATGCTGTCTCCTTCCACAAGACCTTTATCCGTACTTCCGGTTGCTCCTGTGACTTCGTCCAGGCACAACTGTGCCAGATGCCTGCTGCCTAAGTCCTTGGTATCTGATTCGCTGTACATAACCTGTGTACCATTAATTTTTGACATTCTTCCACTTCTTGTAGAGTTGTTATGAACGCTGATAAACAAATCCGCATTCGACTTGTTGGCAAGCTGAACCCTCTGATCAAACGTCGGGTTGCTGTCATCTGTTCTTGTATAGTAGACTCCGATATTTTCATCGGATGCATCGAACAGCGCTTTCAATTGCAGCACGATTGCCAAATCGATGTCTTTTTCATTGCTTCCTTGTATCGTTGCTCCCGGTGCCCGGCCGCCATGACCGGCATCAATGACGACAACTTTGTCATAGATATCGTGCGGGTCTATAAAATCCATATAAAAATAGGAATCATCGTAAGATGTCTCTAACTCATAAACGCGGTCTAACACAATCTCGACTTCACCAGCTCCATTTTCCAACGCATAGGAAAGATTGTCAATGTGATTGCTGCTTCCCGTCAGCGGGTCCTGGTCAAAATAAGTTGCATCCACCGCCGGAATTTCCATTGTCACCGTCTGTGTCACATAATCCTCATGAAAAGAAATCTGCTCCCCGGTTACTCCCTCTGGAAGCTGCAGCTGAAGCTGCCTTTTTTCTCCGGAAGCATCTTTCACTTCCCCTGTGGATGCCGCTAACGTCAACTCCGTCATCTTCGCCTGATTTTCGGACGCAAGCTCCGCAAGTGCCTGTCTCTCATCCGCCCATTCCACTGCTTTTACGTGCAATGCTGGAAAAAAGTATAACGACACACCAACTACAATTGTCAATACAACAAAAAAACCTGCTGCAAACTTTATAATCCTTTCTTCCACTCATTGCCTCCAAACTACTTTATCGATTGTTACTAAATGCCTTAATGCAAAGGTTACATTTCTGAATGGTATTTACATCCACCCATTTCGAACCACTCGCACTGATATATCCTTCTCCATCGGTAAGGTCTACCGACGCTGTCGTCTTATCCGCCGCATACTCGATTGCCAGCGGGTGCACGGCATTCGGGGTCTTGATACGCAGGCATACCGCATATCTTTCCCCTGCTTCAACAGGGATTTCTTCTGAAAAATCTATCGTATAATAGCCTGCATTTTTCAGGCTTCCCTCTGCCACTTTTTTCATATTTTTAAAAGAATTTTCATCTTCAAAGTTGTTTACCACATATAGTTCATACTCGGAATCTTTTCCGGTTGCATAAAAACTTGCAGCGGTCAGATTTTCTTTTCCCTGTGCGGTAAACACGTTCGCTCCATAAATGCTTTCCTTATTATAGCCTAACTGTCCTACCCAGCCACAGATGTCGCTTTGGTAAATATGGTCATAATTATCGACATCCTCAATTCCGGTATATACCACGTTGTGTGTACCAATATTGGTGTCGTAATAGGAAACATAAAAGATTCCCTGATCGCCAAAGGAAGTTCCCCAGCTGTTCTGACAAATGAAAGCTCCGTCGCCTTCTAAATCCACAGAAAAATTATCTTTCGAATAGTTATCGTCCCATCCAATGATTACCACATCGTGGTTTGGTTTTTCTGTACCAATATAGCAGTATGCATTGGTATTCGAATTGTAAAAGGCTGACTTGCTTTGTGAACTTTTTAACGCACTGTACAGAGATGACTGCACACCGCCATATTTAAAGACTGCCTCTTTGATTTTCTCGTAATCTTTTCCATCAATGACCTGAATTTCCTGCACATGTTTGACCGGCTTTAACGTATCGTCCGTCACACCGTCTCCATACGGGTCATCCTTTTCATAGACAGGCCCTTCCCATGCCGCTAAATATGCCATTCCCATTGTATACTCGCCGCCATCGTCCTGTGTCAGATTAAAATGGTTGTTTAACGTCATATGGTCAACCGAAAACTGTTCGGACTCCTCCGGCAAAAGCACAGACTCCATCGCACTAAGTCCAGCAAATGCCCAGCAGGTTCCATACGTTCCCTGGTCTTTTATCACAGATACGCGCTCTTTGCTCCTCAAATCATACGATGCCGGAATCACAGAGGTTGTCTCTGCCTGATCTGCCGTGGACGCCGTGTTTTCCTCTATATTCCAACTATAACTGTAATCTAAATATTTTGACAAGTCGGAAAGGCTGACATAATATTCTCCGTCCTTTTGCACCAGCGGAGATTCAATCTTTTCTTTTGTTCCGTTTACTCTGGCGAAATCTTCCTCCATCTTAAAGGAAATCTCACTCGTATGCTTTTCCACAAAAAGCGTATTATCATTATAAATATGGGCACTGCAATTGAGCGCATCACGCAAAAGAGAGACCGGCGCCATGATGTTCAGATTATCATCCATGAAAAATCCGTTATCCGTATTGCTGTACTCTTTGTTATCAATCACGACAGACAGTCGATTGTCATTAACACTCTCTGCAATCAAAGGATTCCACACCGTTTTCTCCAGATTTGCGCCACGGAACTCATCCACTTCCTCGTAATTTTTCCCAATGGTATTAAATTTTACAAAAAAGGCAATTGCCAAAAAAATATAAAAAACAATATATCGTTTGGAATACCTCATATATACTCCTTTACTGCTCTGCTTTTGGTCTTCTCGGTGGTTTTGGACCTAAAAACTGGTAAAAATATGTCTTTAACATTCCATTGTAAATTTTACGGTTCTTGTCCGCTTTTCTACCAATATATTTCTCGGTATCTTCATAACTTGTAATCAAAAACATCGACCAGGAATCCAAGCCCTGATATGCCTGTCCAATCTGTGTGTAAAGCGCTGGCAGCGCTTCTTTTTCTTCCAGACGCTCTCCATAAGGTGGATTGGAAATCACAAAACCATATTTTTTCGGATGGTGTAAGTCTGCCACCTCACGCTGCTGAAAATGAATCAGATGATCCACACCTGCGCGCTTCGCATTTTCCCTGGCTGCCTTTACAATCTCGCCATCAATGTCATAGCCCTGAATGTCCGTCTTCACGTCCGTATCAATCATCTCCTGCGCTTCCTTGACACACTCATACCAGGTCTTTTTCGCAATCAGATTCGTCCACGCCTCCGCCGTGAATGAACGATTCATTCCAGGTGCAATGTTGGCTGCAATCATTGCTGCCTCAATCGGAAATGTTCCACTTCCGCAGAACGGGTCCACCAGGATTCGGTCCGGTCTCCATGGGGTTAACATAATAAGTGCTGCTGCCAGTGTCTCTGTAATCGGTGCCTTACTCGTTAACGTACGATAACCTCTCTTATGTAAAGATTCTCCGGAAGTATCAAGTGCAACCGTTACTTCATCTTTATTTAAAAAGATACGGATTGGATACGAAGCACCTGTTTCCTCAAACCAGTCCACATGATACTCCCGCTTTAACCGCTCTACAATCGCCTTTTTGGAAATTGACTGGATATCCGACGGGCTAAACAGTTTACTCTTAATCGAGGACGCCTTTGTCACCCAGAACTTGCCATCTGCCGGAATATAATCCTCCCACGGAAGTGCTTTGATTGCCTCAAACAGTTCATCAAATGTCGTTGCCTTAAACCGTCCTACCTGAAGTAGTACACGTTCCGCCGTGCGAAGAAAAATGTTTGCGCGGCAGATTGCTTCCTCATCTCCGACAAACGTAATTCTTCCATCTTCCACCTTGCTAATCTCATATCCTAAATCATAAATTTCCCTTTTTAAGACTGCTTCCAGTCCAAAATGACAGGGAACCACTAATTCAAATTTTCTCATTGATACTCCTATATCTTTCCTCTTCATTGTAACTTCATATAAGTTATATTATCTGTTCCAAAAGAGCATGTCAATTGTTAAAATCATGAAAATGGTCCCATTTTCTGATACTTTTGAATTGCCTCAATTCCACCGACAATCGTATAAACCTCAAATCCCTGATGGCTCATTCTGCGCGCTGCCATCAGACTTGTACTTCCATACTGACAGTACAGAATATAGGTGCGTCCTTTTTTCAACTGGAACATCCAGCGTTCCATCTCGTCATACGGGCAATTGATGGCTCCTCTAAGGTGAAATTTCCGGTAATCCTCCCGTTCCCTGACATCGATGATGACCGCCCTTTTTTTCAAAAAAATATCTTCGAACTCCCTTGGATGCAAAAGATAAAATGCCATGTTATTTTCCTCCAACTGCAAGAAACATGCTTTTCTCACTGAAATGAAAAACAGATTACAAAATTGTTCTGTAATCTGTTTTTCGAAAAGAATTTACTTCTTTACACTCTATGCAGTTTTCAAAAAAATGTTCCTACTGCTCGTAGCTGTTAGAGCCGGACTTGTTAGAGGATTTGTTAGAAGATTTGTTTTTAGAACTGTTCTGTTCGTTATTGTTCTGTCCGTTGCTGTTCTGTCCGTTGCTGTCCTCATAGCTGTTTCTGCTGTTTGTACTTTTGTTCTTCGTATCTACGTTTTTTGCCATTTCTTTTTACCTCCTGTTTTTTACTGCAATTTTATTATTTGAAAAATGGCAAAAAATATACATCAAATCTAATTGCTTTTTATTTTTGAATACGTTATACTTATCTTGTAGCGTATTTATTATGTTACAGTTATACCCCTTATTAATTATTTATACTCCCCTCAAAAAACGCCGGTGCGTTGTCTTTTGACAAGGTACCCGGCGTTTTTTCCTATCTTCCTATTCACTTTTTGAAATCTACAATTTATAGAATTCCAGATTGTCCTCGAGCTCTCTGGTAATCTCTCCACCAGCCTTCTGATACTTATCGAGGAACATTTCCACACGATGAAGCTTTCTCTCATTTAAAATCTCATAACGTGAGAACATATCATGATACATTGGATTTGCCACCAGTTCTTCCCGAATCGACTTCGCAAACGGGCAGTAACGGAAAATAATATCCCGCGCCACTTTATTCAAACGGAAGCTTCCAACGGATTCATATTTAATCCAGTTCTGGTAATCTTTGACAAAAACTTCACGATAATTGTTTTTCGCACGTGTTAATGCATTCTTAATCTTCTCTTTTGCATCCGTAGATAAATCACGGTTCTTACGATAAAACTGAATGTAATCGCAGTATTCCGATGTCAGTGATTTCTCACGTACATCGTTCCAACGCATACCCTGAATCTTACGACAGATTTCCCAGCGATAACGTCCTGCCGTCTCCACCATCATATCCCCAATGTCTGCTACCGTTAAGATTGGGAAAATAAAACGTCCCGGTGTATCTCGTTTTGCTCCTGCTGTCTCCTGCCACATCATCGCTCTGCTGCCTGCATTCGGCATTAAAATGATATCCGGCAGAATTTCCTTCATGATGTTATCACGGTTTACATCATGTGCAGGGTCTGAGAATACCACTTCCCGGTAAAAGATGGAAAAGTCAATCTCCCGGACAGCATCCAGCGCATTTTCAATCTTCTGCGCTGTCACAAGCATATTGTTAAGAGAGTTCATAATATCATGCTCACAAAGAATCGGGCAGAATGTGGAAATTTTTCCGTAAGTTGCACGGTTCGTCGATTTAAACATGTTATCAATCTCGTACTGTACCCGTTTTGTCGTGTCATTTAATAACTGTTTTTCTTCTGCCTCTGTAATCTTCTTGGTCTTTCGCATCTCATGCAGACTCTCGATGTAATTTAAGTCGAACTCATTCTTCGATGGGTCTTTTTCTCCGTCATAGATTGCTTTTAACCAGTCATACATGGTGTATACATGCGCAGACTTACACTGATAAATGCGCTCCATCAAATCATAGAGTGCAGTCGCATTTTCCTCTCCAAGCACCGATACATCCATAAATCCAAAGTGGAAAAACATCTGCATAATCGGTGGAACCTTCGGTTCCTTCATCGAACGGAAAAATGCCTTTGTGTAAACCTCATAGTAAGCATTTCCAATCTGCTTTCTCAAACGTCTGACCTCATCATCCGTAGAAAGCTTGTCCGGCAAAAGATTAAACTGCTTGATATAACCTTTTATCTCGGCAGCCTGCTCTTTGGAACACTGCGCATAATCCAAAATATACTGTAAACAGTCTTCCTCCAAAATATTGGTATCATCATCCGGCAAATCCAGCTTCAAGGTCTCCTTCGGCAGCTCTTCGCCCTCAGGTTCTGCCTCGACCTCTTTCGCATAATTATCAAAGTCAAAAATCTTATACTCCTGGAAACGCTCCGTCACATCCTTTTTGGCAAACAATTCTGATTTTTCCGCATACTCCTGCATCTCCTGTACTTTCTGATGCACCGGAATAATGTCTTTTCCTTTTGCAGCACCTTGTTTTGCCAGGTCAAAAAAGAGTTCCAGCAAGTCTGCGCGTTTCTCATTTAAAAGAATATCCTGGTTGTTCTGAAGATATTCAATCATTGTCTCCATATTAGAAACCGCTGTGCACATCAGTTTTGACGCATGAAGAATCTCCCCGATACAAAGCTCCGGCTTGGATTCGTAAAAGTTGCGGAGTGCCTCCGGCTGTCTTTGTGCAATGCTTAAATTGTACTCAATCTCCCACTGATTGATTTTATCTTTTAATGTCATAGGGTTGAAAAATTCAATACGGCTAAAGTTCTTCTGTTCGATTCCCAGATCGGTACACATAGTCTGGTAATCCTGATATTTTTCCATGCAAAACAGATAAAAATCCCGAACAGACTGTCGAATCTTAAGATAACGGTTCAAAAGATTCTGACACTGAATAATTGCAGCATGCACAAACGCATAGGCATACTGCGGCTGCGAATAAAAAATAACCTTATAATCCTCTGGTTTTCGATATGGATATGACACTAAAATCGTATCTTCTTTTGCCACATAATCGCAAAGAAACGATCCTGCATCACTCTCCATCATTCCAATAATACATCCATTTTCCAGGATAAATTCATCATTTCTTGTAATCTGTCTGACCGATCCTTTTAAAATGATATATACTTCTTTCATCTTATCGCCGCGCTTGATAAAACGCTGCTTCGCTTTCAATTCTACTACTGCCATATTTTTTCCACCTGACCATTCGTTCTTTCCTAAAGGATACTAGGATTATTTTACCATATATTTGCAAAAGCCGCAATTGTGATTAAAGATACCTTTTCGCCCGATTCCACCCAAAATAAAAAATGTGTACGCTTACTTTTCCATTAAAAAAATCTGCTTTCTTATCGAAGCCCTTGTTTTCCCAAACAAAAGCTTTTTCTAAAAAAACAGATTTCATTTTCTTTCTTATTTGGTTTTTAATTCCATGATTGCATCTAACACACGGTCTGCCGCATCCTCTTTACTCATCAAAGAAAGCTGCGTCTCCTTCTCTTTTGAAATGATGGTGAGTACATTGGTATCGGTTCCAAAACCGGCGCCCTCCACCTTTAAGTTATTTGCAACAATCAGATCCAGATTTTTCTTTTCGAGCTTTGCTCTGGAATTCTCCAGCATATGCTCGGTCTCCATCGAAAATCCACAAAGAATTGTGTTTCCTTTTTGTGCACCGAGTGCTGCTAAAATATCATCGGTGCGCTCTAATTCAATCTTTGCTGCACCTTCTTTTTTCTTTACTTTCTCTGTTGCAACGGTTGCCGGACGATAATCGGCAACTGCGGCTGCCTTGATAATCACATCCTGCTCTTTCGCTGCACCTGTTACTTTTTCATACATTTCTTTTGCAGTGACAATCGGTTCCACCTGCACAAACATCGGAGGTTCAAGCGCAGTCGGTCCGGTTACCAATGTAACGTCAGCCCCGCGAAGCATTGCCATCTTCGCAAGTGCGTAACCCATTTTTCCAGTGGAATGGTTGGTAAGATAACGAACCGGGTCGATTGCTTCCTGTGTTGGTCCTGCTGTGACTAACACCTTCATTCCCGCCATGTCCTTTGGTTTTGCAAGCTCTCTTACAACATATTCTACCAGAGTCTCTTCCGAAGGCATCTTCCCATTTCCAATATCTCCGTTTGCGAGCATACCGGTTACCGGTGGAATCATCTCATAACCGAACCGTTTTAATTTTTCCAGATTATCCTGAACAATTGGATTCTCATACATATTGTGGTTCATTGCCGGTGCTATGAGCGTCTTGCAGGTACATGCCATCACCGTTGTCGTCAACATATCATCCGCAATCCCATTTGCAATTTTTCCAATTACATTTGCAGTTGCAGGCGCTATTAACACAATGTCTGCCTGTTTTGCCAGTGCAACATGCTCCACAGAAAATTCAAAATTCCGGTCAAACGTATCAATCAGACATTTATTTCCGGTTAATGTCTCAAATGTTGTTGCGGTAATAAAATTGGTTGCGTTCTGTGTCATAAGCACATGGACGTTGCAATGCATCTTTTTTAACATTCTGGCCACGTTTGGCATTTTATATGCGGCAATTCCTCCTGTAACTCCAAGCAATACCGTCTTTCCCTGTAACATTTCTTTCTTCCTTTCCAACTGTTGAACTCTAACTATTTTGGGTAGTCATCTGAACTACATCCCTTTTCTATCATCTGCTATTTTCGTAATTTAAATAATGCTTTGCAAATTGCTGTTGCAAGCACCGCTGCTACAATTGCTTCCGGAATTCCGTTTGCAGCGATGATTGATAAAATCACACCATATACGGCGTCAATCGCAATCCCTTTTGCACTTGCAAGCTCCTGGCTGAAACAGACATAAATCAGGTTCATGACAAGAAGTGTGTTGGTCAGTGCACCTAACGCGCCCGCAACCGGCAATGCAACCCAGTCTGCAGCTTTACTTTTTTTCAAAAGTTTCTTGATTCCTTTGTATACAAAAAATGGAACAATTCCTGCTAATATTCTAGGCACAAAACAAATTACAAGACTGAAAAAATTGCCTCCGATATCTCCAATGGAATAAAACGGTGAAAATGCAAATGATAAAAGACTTGGATTAAACGTATTGTTAATCAGGCTGGTACAGCCGAACACAAAACCTAAAAATCCGCCCTTCTTTGGTCCTAACATAATAGACCCGATGATAACCGGTACATGAATTAAAGTTGCCTTGATGACAACCAGATTGATATAACCTAAAAATGGCACAAATGCCATAATAATGATGATTGCTGTAAATAATGCAGTCAATACCATTTCATTTGTTTTTTTTGACATAAATCCTCCTGCTCTCGTTTGATTGTGACTTTTGGCGCACGATTCAATACGATGCTATTTTATTTTGTATCTATTTCATCATAAGACCACGCATTGATAACAGGTGATTCTCCTTGGTGCTTTCCAGTCATCCGGCACCTGCTATCTGCAGTCTATTGTATATTTGCTTCCTAATTCTTGCTTCTGCTGTCAGACTTTGCTATCTTAGCTTCTTACTCTCTTGCCTGTACAAGTTGAAGCTGCTTTGTAATCTGCTCTATCTCTAACATCAGAGCCGTATACATTTCCTGTTCCAAGCTTACCGGCGACATATGTGGGTGCTCAATTCGCATACGATATGTCTGTCTTAATAAAGCTGCTTTGGTATTCTCTAATTCCAAAATCTGTTCTCTTTCCATTTCAAACTATCCTCCAAATATGTGCCTGTTTTCCGGTTCAAACCCACAGATAATCATAGCATATTTGATAGAATTTAAAAGTGTAAATCTATGTACATTTTTGATAAAAAAAAGAGAAAATCTTTGCCATTTTGTCTATTTACAAATGGCTCTTTATTTGCTTGTTAGAATTTTAACACATACAGTTCCATATGCAATATGTAAAATTATACAAAGTTTTTCCAGAACGTTTTCTCTATGCCGCAGTTGTCTCTTTTGTGGCATTATCCAATCGCTCCAATGCGCCTTCTTTTAGGATTGCTTTTAATTTTTCCTTGATAATTCGCGAATTTTCGCCTGCCTGAATGGATAACACGCCCTCAATCACAAGCTCCATCTCCAAATGTTCCGCAGCGCAATTCTTATCCAATTTTCTTGCGATTGGAATACAAAGCCAGTTTGCAATAACCGAACCATATAAGGTTGTAATCAGGGCAAGTGACATTCCAGAACCAATGGAGGTTGCATCTGTCCCCATGGTTTTCATCATATTAATTAAGCCAATCAAGGTTCCTATCATTCCCCATGCAGGTGCATACGCTCCAAAATCTTCCCAGAACTTCACACGTTTTCTTTCGTTTTCTTCTTTGTGATCCATCTCGGTTTCCAAAATATCTCTGGCTAGTTCCGGCTCTGTTCCGTCCACAATAAGATTGATTCCTTTTTTCAAAAGCGGGTGCGTCAGGGAATCTGCTTTTTCTTCCAGACTTAATAAGCCTTCTCTTCTTGCAATATCCGACAAATCCAAAATCAGTTCCGAAATTTCTTCCAGATGATTTCCTTTTCGCTCAAAAGCAATTCCAATTCCCTTTAACCCATTCCAAAAATCTTCAAACGAATCCGCCGTCGCTAAAACGGCACATAAAGCTCCACCGACGGTAAGAATAAACGATGGAATATGTAAATAGTTGATTACCGTCTGAATGCCTCCATTGGTTGATATTCCAAACAGGATTGCTAAAAAACACATGAAAAACCCAGTCATGCCTGCTTTATTTAATTTCATTGCGAATTCCTCCTAAATCTTTTCTCTCTCTATCTTTATCTTTTGATTTAGGCGAGCAAAATGCAACCTACTTATCGTAGAATCCCAATCGGAACATCCATAGAGTCCTATTTTCTCATTCTTTGCTCAATTACTGCTAAAATGACATAAGTAATCAATGCATATAAAATCGGGAGTGCCAGTACTGCAAGTTCTACATACAACATGCTCATATCCTCAATGACTGACATGACACAGACAAATGCAACGATACTCACGCAGACACCAATTGGAATCACAATCGTTTTGAGCAGCCTTACCACATCCTGTTTTGCCGTCCTTGTTGACAATAACACGCATGCAATACAAAGGCAGGCTCCAATCAAAAATGCCGGTACATCTATATACCACGACATGTGATAATAGGTGTAAAAGAACATCATGGCAAATCCTGATATTAGAAACAGAAATCCAATCATCATGGATATCACATTTTTCTTTTTGTTTTCCCGGTTCTCTTTTAATAAGGTTAAAATATGATTTTCTGCCTGTCTGGCATATTCCGTGTTCTGCAATTTCTCTCCAGATAAAAGTTCATTGATGTTAATCTGCAATATGGAACATAAGGGAACCAGCAAACTTACCTCCGGTAATCCTTTTCCAGTCTCCCATTTTGAAACTGTTTTGTCACTGATATGAAGCTTTTCTGCCAGGTCTTTCTGCGTCAAGCCATTCTCTTTTCGCATCTGTTGGATAAAAAGTCCTATTTTCTCTTGCTCCATGCTATTCATCTCCTTACAAAGAAGTCTTTTGTTTCACCGCTACTCATATCTTCCCGGTATAAATATTAAAATGTAACAAAAACCCTAGGAACATTTTGCAATGTTTCTAGGGCTTCTTATAAGCGTGCGTGAGAAGATTCGAACTCCCGACACCTTGGTCCGTAGCCAAGTGCTCTATCCAGCTGAGCTACACACACATATTCAATTTGTACATCTGTACAATGCCGGCGACCGGAATCGAACCGGTACGATGTCGCCACCACAGGATTTTAAGTCCTGCGCGTCTGCCAGTTCCGCCACGCCGGCATACAACTTACGTTGTAAATGGGACCTACAGGGCTCGAACCTGTGACCCTCTGCTTGTAAGGCAGATGCTCTCCCAGCTGAGCTAAGATCCCATGCGATACTTGCAGTAAGTGTCAACCTACTACGAACGACCCAAGCGGGACTCGAACCCGCGACCTCCGCCGTGACAGGGCGGCGCTCTAACCAACTGAGCCATTGGGCCATATTATTTTGTAACTAGTGGACCATCGGGGACTCGAACCCAGGACCGACCGGTTATGAGCCGGTTGCTCTAACCAACTGAGCTAATGGTCCATAGAACCTGAGGTTCTTTAAAGCCGATGATCGGACTCGAACCGATAACCTGCTGATTACAAATCAGCTGCTCTGCCAATTGAGCCACATCGGCATAATGCCTCTTTACAGTCGACTAGTTATGAACACATTAAAGTGTTAAGTGACTCCGACGGGAATCGAACCCGTGTTACCGCCGTGAAAGGGCGATGTCTTAACCGCTTGACCACGGAGCCATACTATTGCGAAAAAAAGCTCCCCGAGTAGGACTCGAACCTACGACAGCGCGGTTAACAGCCGCGTGCTCTACCAACTGAGCTATCGAGGAATATGTTGAAAGTAAAATCAACAGTGATATTATACCTTCAAAACTTCATACAGTCAATACCGAATTTACAAACTTTTTGGTCAAGCCCTCGACCTATTAGTGACAGTCAACTGCACATGTTGCCATGCTTCCATCTCTGCCCTATCTACCTTGTAGTCTTCAAGGGGTCTTACTCCCGAAGGAGGGATATCTCATCTTGAGGGGGGCTTCACGCTTAGATGCCTTCAGCGTTTATCCCTTCCGAACTTGGCTACTCTGCCATGCCGTTGGTCGACAGCAGATACACCAGTGGTTCGTCCATCCCGGTCCTCTCGTACTAAGGACAGCTCCTCTCAAATATCCTCCGCCCGCGCCGGATAGGGACCGAACTGTCTCACGACGTTCTGAACCCAGCTCGCGTACCGCTTTAATGGGCGAACAGCCCAACCCTTGGGACCTGCTACAGCCCCAGGATGCGATGAGCCGACATCGAGGTGCCAAACCACTCCGTCGATGTGAACTCTTGGGAGTGATAAGCCTGTTATCCCCAGGGTAGCTTTTATCCGTTGAGCGATGGCAATCCCACTTTATGCCACCGGATCACTAAGTCCTAGTTTCCTACCTGCTCCACCCGTCGGTGTCGCAGTCAAGCTCCCTTCTGCCTTTGCACTCTTAAAATGGTTTCCGACCATTCTGAGGGAACCTTTGAGCGCCTCCGATACCCTTTCGGAGGCGACCGCCCCAGTCAAACTCCCCGCCTGGCATTGTCCCTTCACCGGATCACGGTGACAGGTTAGAAACCCAATACTGCAAGGGTGGTATCCCAACAGCGACTCCACTCAAACTGGCGTTCAAGTTTCTTAGTCTCCCACCTATCCTGTACATGCAGTACCGAATCCCAGTACCAAACTGGAGTAAAGCTCCATGGGGTCTTTCCGTCCTGGCGCGGGTAACCAGCATCTTCACTGGTACTTCAATTTCACCGGATGTATTGTCGAGACAGTGCTCAAATCATTACGCCTTTCGTGCGGGTCGGAACTTACCCGACAAGGAATTTCGCTACCTTAGGACCGTTATAGTTACGGCCGCCGTTTACTGGGGCTTAAATTCAAAGCTTCGATTGCTCTAACCTCTCCTCTTAACCTTCCAGCACCGGGCAGGCGTCAGCCCATATACATCACCTTTCGGTTTCGCATAGACCTGTGTTTTTGCTAAACAGTTGCTTGAGCCTATTCTCTGCGGCCCACTCTCGTGGGCTCCCCTTCTCCCGAAGTTACGGGGACATTTTGCCGAATTCCTTAACAATACTTCTTCCGTCGGCCTTAGGATTCTCTCCTCATCTACCTGTGTCGGTTTGCGGTACGGGTACATATCACACAATAGCGGCTTTTCTCGGCACATGGCTCACACGCTTCGCTACTTTTATTTCGCTCCACTTCACGCTTTTGGCTTATACGGCGGATTTGCCAGCCGTACACCTCCCTCGCTTGTACCGGTCTTTCCATTCCCGGCTCGTGCTTTCCACATGCGTCCCCACATTTCTGATGATACGCAGTACAGGAATCTAAACCTGTTATCCATCGACTACGTCTTTCGACCTCGCCTTAGGCCCCGACTTACCCAGAGCAGATCAGCTTTACTCTGGAAACCTTAGATATTCGGCCGGA